>JAOASB010000013.1 GCA_025210375.1 Maledivibacter sp.
GTCTTGGAGTATAGGGCTTTAGGTCATCTATCATGGTTATTTCACCTTCTAATGCTCTTTTTCTAGCATATGCACTTAGGTTTAGTCCTTCTTTTTTTGCTTTTCTGATAATAGTATTGTATTCTCTCTTGGTTACTCTTGTACTTATCCATCTTGTTTTATTTATGGTTATCACTCCTATGTTTTAGAGGGTATGGGATACTTCCCATCTGCCATTTTATTGGCAGAATTCATCTGTTTGTGGTACAAACAGGAAGCTTGCCATCAACTAGGGTTGATGTTATGATGCTATCTTCAGCTGTGTTGTTCAGTTATTGGCTGAACGATTTACGATGTAAGGATAATGGATATTGAAAAAGAATTATTAATCATTGATGATACCAATGGAGCGTTTTTATTTATTGAGAAACATATGTATGGTACTCTTTGCCCAGTTTTCTCCCGTTGCTTGTTCCATTGCTTTGGCTATTTGAGAGTAAGACATACCCCTTGCTTTGAATTCTGAGATAAGTCGTAGATTCTTTTCTGTTTTCCTTGATGGTCGTACAACTGGCTTTTGCATCGTGTTTTTTAGTGTTCTATACTCCCCTAATAGCTTGTTGTATCTCAGCAGTAGTTCGTTATACTCTTCTTGATTCTTCTCCAATAGTTCTTTGTATTTTTCAATATCCTCTTTATCTACTGTAGTTACACAGAGCTTGATGTTCTCATGTTTTAGCTGTGCTATCTGTTTATTCTTGGTTTTTATTCTTTCTTGCAGGATGGCTATATCTTCTTTTGCTTTATTAAGCTGTTCAGTATCATTTGAACCGAATATATTGAATGCCATTATCATCATGCCTCCCTTTTTTGAATGGTTTACATTTCCATATCCCATTCTTCTTCGTCATGTTTTTCAGTTATTTGTTCCTGTTGATAGGTATTGGTCATACCGAATCTTATGTTCATGCTTTCTTGGGCTAGGATATAATTAGCTTCATCTAGGCTATAATAGATGTCTAATGGTGATATCCCCATATCTGTATAGCCGTTGTAGAGGTTAAACCCTAGTCTTATTAATGCTTTTGAACTGGTACTAAAATCTACTTCACTGGCAGTTAGACATTCAGAGCTAATCATATGCTCGCTGAAGTCATAAATGGAGTGACGTTTTTGATATAGGTCATGATTACCTGATAGGATGTAGAATAGGACTTGTCGTTCTACATCTTTTGGATGCATACCATCCTCTGCTACTAGATGCATAAATCTTTGTTGGTGTTCCTCATTTTTGAATAACATTATTTACAGCTCCTCTCTAGACTATTTGAAAATAATTATTTTACCCTCCACTTTATAGGACAGTTCAGAAGGGTTTGTAAACCACTCCCTATATGACAACGTCAAAAAAACTAAGAGACCCTATGCTATCATAGAGTCCCTTAGTTTAGTGTGGAGTTTTTTCAGCCTTTTTGTAATTGCCATTTTTGATACTTCAAAGATATCCCCTATTTCTCGATGGGTATATTCTTCATAGTACTTATACGATATAAGTCTTTTTTCATCGGTATCAAGTGTAGCAATAGCACTTCGCAGATTTTCTAAGGTCAGGTTCTTTAAAGCAGTTTCTTCGGTATTATAGTTACCAGTTACATATCTGTCTAACATCGGTTCAAGTTCACCTTTACTAAGATGCCTACGATCAGAACGTCCCTGTGCTTCTATTCTCCGCCTATCTGCCTCAAGAAATTCTGCGACCTTCTTTGGCACTGAAATATCTCTCTTTTCGTAAGTTATGTTTACGTTCATTCTCTTCCCTTCTACTCATCGCAAAAGGGTACACACAATGTGTATCACCAGCTACTGTAGCCAATTTTACAGCGGAATAGCATGTCTCATTTATTTCTTTAAGTTGGATAAATGGTATGCTATCAGGGTTACATATTATATGTAATCCCTCTGGCTTAAGATTTTTTTATTTTTTTGAGGATTAGTGCTATATCCTCAGTTTTATTTTATCAGAATACACTTTAGTTGAATATGCTATTTACTCATAATTTTTACACTTACCAATTTTATTATTACTCCCACTTACTAATTCCACTTTCCCAGCCTTTTAAAAGTTCCTCTTCATTGAGAATTGCGTTAAACGGCTCTTTAATAAATAATATTAATTCATCAAGAACTAATTCAAAATCTAATTCTTTATCTAATGTATTCCTTGTAAAGGCATTCCACCTTGATAGAATTTCTTTATCTTTACTTAATGCTTTCACCTTATCAATTGTATCTCTTTCATATATTCTTCCGCGATTATTAAGGGTTTCATAAATAGCCTCCTGTAGCTTCCTACCATCATAATCATAATGATTAGCCAAGTAATAAATATCATAAAAATCTTTCATTCTACTATTAAACTGCATTCTATCTATTATTGCATCCCATTTCTCTGCAATTGTTGATTCAAGAGAATATGTAAATATCTCAGGTTTTGAAAACCCTTCTAGTTGAACATTTAACTGTCTTACTTCTGGTCTAGGAATAACTATATCTCCAATACCAAAATCTATATCAAAAGGAGTCTTTGTCTTATCTATTACGCCTATCATTTTAACTCTTTGTCCATGATATTTCTTATGCTCGGTTATAGGTTGTAAGCCTTTTATTTCGTAATTAACAAAATCATTTTCTGTATCACAACCAATTATATTCTGTATCATAATTAACATTTTCTGTTCGTCATTTGAATGGTTTCTAAGTAAAAAATCTATGTCCATAGTAGGTCTGCTCTCAAAATTGGTAAGCGTAAACAAAAATAGTCCCCCTTTTAGAATAAGGCTTTCTTTATATCTTGAATAGCTTACACGTCTAAGAAATTCTTCCTGACAAAATAGCTGCAACAACAATTGAAATGATATTCCTGACTTTCTTGATTTATTTTTCAGCTTCTGTAGCACTGATTTAGATCTAACCATTACAACCACACTCCTATCATGGTTTTAACTTTTGATTCCGACCTTAACTTCCTTGCATATGTCATTAAGTTTCCAATATTCTTTTTTGAGTCATTAAGATAATTTTTTATTGCTTGATTAATTATTTCTTTATCCATTTTATTAGAATATCTAATAGTGTCACAGATAGTCCTATCTCTATCAAATATGTTTATTCTTTGCTCTTCGTAAATATATTCCATTTTTCCAATACTCATATATTCTTTATTAATGTAGTAAGTTTTTACTCTAGGATAATCTATATCAAACTTTAATCTTGCACTACCTCTATTAACTGCAAGGTGCCATTCATTAGGTGTTCTATCTATATATCCATAAATGAAAAGTGCTGAATTAAGATACACTACAGCCTCTGGATATAATCTAGTAATTATTGTAGCATCAGATATAAACTCTTCTTGCCACTCGTAATAACCTCTCTTTATTTTAACTATAATACCTTCGTCAACTAATTTTTTTAGAATACTATGATGATAACCTTCTTTTTTAAACTCTGATGTTTTTATTACACCATTATACTTATCAAATATTCTTTTGTATACTTCATATTCACTTTTCATTGCAGAACTGTCTCCTTTTTCATCAACTTGTGTACATTTCTGCCTATAATTATATAGTTCTAATTTAAGTTCGTCAATCAAAAATTATATTTCTATTAAAAGATTTTCATTAATTATATCAATCCATTTCATCAATAAGAATATCATAATATCTACAAAATGTTGAACATAGTTCATAATGTAGTAATTCTAATTTTGAACAATCTTCGTCTGCCTCTTTCTTCTCTTGAATTTTTACTTCTAGTTCCTTTCGCTTTATTCTGATTTTTTCTAAGTTATTTAGAATTTCATGGCGTCTTAAATATAATTTTAATTCATAGTATATATATTCTCCAAGTTTGCTTGTATATACTATTTTACCTGAAGTATCTCTTGCTAAATGTTTATAATATTCATCTCCACAAGGATCTAAGAAACCTTTATCTTCAATACAATTAACCATAGGGTCTTCACTAACCCATTTATTTGATTTGGAAATATTACAATAAGGACAACTGTAGAGTAAATTATCATATGTAAATTCTAAATGCTTAAATTTTTCTTTAGGTGCAAAATGTTCAACATGATAAGAATTATACCCACCGCTGTATTTATCTAGGTCGTCACAGTATGCACACTTATTCTTAAAGTCTTTTGCGAGCCTTATTTTATTAGAACGATTAGTTTTCCATACTTCACCACTATAAGAACGGATTGGCTTTTCATGTTTTATTGGTTCACACTCATTCATATTAAGATTCATCCTCTATTAATATATCAATTTTTTTAAGTAACTCCGTTAACTTATCGGTTTGTAAGTCTTTCTTTATTTTATCAGGAATTTTATATTTCCCATTGATAGAACGTTCAATATACGAATCCAATTCTAATATTCTTCCATCAATCTCATTGTTCTTTCCTGCTAAAGGTAATAACTTCTTCATCTCCTCTTCCCATAATTTCTTCTGATTTCTATTCTTCAATATCTGTTCAATAATTTTAAAGTTAAGTTCTATTCTTTCAGCATCTTCATTTAAATACCTTGAAAAATCAAATACTTGATAGGCATTAAAAATTTCATTTCTAAACAAATCATCTTCATGTGATGTTAAAATAAATATAGGGAAATCGTGTAACCTCTCCATCAACATCTTGGCAAATTCTATACCAGTATAATCTATAGTACTGTATGATGAAAGCTTGTAATCTACTAAGACACAATCCAATTTATTCTCGATTACTTGTTGTACCACATCTTCTATCTCTTTTGAAAGTTTTAATTCAATTGGATTTAATTTATATGTAGAATACTTACTAATTTTCTCCGGCTTAGCCTTATTAAGCCCTTCTATTAATTTAGTCATTATTTGAGTTATTTTGCTAGAATCATCGTCAATAATTCCTATGTTAAATATTATTTCTTCCATGTTATCACTCCTAACTTAAAGCGGGAAGCAAATGTCTATTCCAAAACCATTTTTATATTCCGTTATTTTATAAGTTGCGTTATATTCTCTTGCCGTAGAAGCTACAATATACATCCCTAATCCAGTACCTGTCTGGTCTCCATTTACATCAAATTTACTTGAAGTTCCAAAATTAAAGATTTCATACGGATTTTTAAATAAATTATCAATTCCTCGTCCATTATCATTATAATGGAAAATAAATTCTTTATTTGATTCAAGAGAAATGTTGATGATTCTTTTATCAATCTTACACTTCTCAAAGGATTCGATTGAATTTATTACTAAATTATAAATTATGCTTTCAAAATCAGAAATAAAAATTCTTTTAAAGACTGGATTATTATCACATTCAATGCTAACATCAATCTTTTTTTGAACTAATATAGGTTCTAAGACTTGAATAATTTCCTTAATAGTGGCATAAACATCTTTCTTAAGTCGTTTTCTTTTATCACTCTTTATTTGGTTTGTCAAAGCAGATATCCAAGATTTTAAAAATATATCATTCTTTTTAAAATCCTCTATATTTCTATCAATTAACATTTTATTCCCCATAGCAAGAGCTGTAGCAAATGAATCAACTCTATTAACCAATATTGCATTAATTCCTTTCAAGTCATGTACTATTGATGTAGTTATTAATCCATTTGTAGCTAATGATCGTAACAACTTTATCTCACTTATTAATTCTTCTCTTTCTTCTTCGTATATTTTAACTGCTTTAGCAAGCGTTTCAGCACGTTTAACCACAGCTTTTTTTGTAGTTTTTGTCGGTTTCTTTTTTTTCTTGGTTTCAAGAATGTCATTAGCAATGTTCATACCGCTTTTCTTTGTTCTTTCTTTTTCGCTCATTTTATCAGCATATAATTTCATTGTATAACCAATGTAAGCACGATCTTTCTCAAATCTAGATATTAATTGCTTAATTACATCCTTAAAAATTCTAAAATGATTATTCTCTATTATACCTTCTCTACTAGATTTATCTAATATACTACCATTACTTATTCTAGAAATAAATATTGTGCCTTGTCCCTGTTTATTTCTAACCTGCCATTTACCAGATGGATTAGAGATACCCGCAGGATTTTTTGCCCTACGAGCATCTAACCCAAGCCAATCAAATGCATCTGATTGTTTATCTCCATAAGGTCTTACTAAAAAATTATCACGATATATTTTAATCCCACTATGTTGATCCAACCATATTTTTCTTTTCTTACTTATCTCCTTATAATAGAATGTCTCTTGAGAATCTTCTTGTATGGACATTTTCATAAATGTATATTGAAATTCAAATTTACCGATTTCCCTAATAACTTTTATGTATTCTTCATCATCATTTGCCATAAGTTGGCTAATAGAAAGGGGTTCTTGAATTAACTTTCTTTCAAAATCTTCTTTTCTGTATGGTTCCACTTGAAATCTTTTCATATCAAAAACATCTTCTGGAATTTTATCTAAGTCAAACTCATTGCGGATTATATCTATATAAAAGTATTCCCCATCAAATTTTGCATCTATTCTGTAGTCATATTCGTCTGAAACTTCATTATCAACAACTACTGCTTTCTTATCAATATCTTCTTTTAAACATAGTATATAATCTTTTTGTTCTGAAGGTGGAATTAAGTAGCCCATAGCTTCTAATAGGTTTGAAATATTTCTTTGTGTCCACTTATCTCGTAATTTTTTTATAACAAAGAGCGTTCCTGTTGACAGATAATCTCCCTCAAAAACAGTACCTCTAACATCTTTATCCTTCTCATACGTATCTTTGATTTCTTCAAGATCATTCACAATTTCTTTTGGTATTATGTCTACAAAATCTTGACCAATATAATCAAAATTTGCTTCAATCTCATCCAAGTTTTTCCCTGATTGTTCAAAGCTTTCCCAATTGGTCTCCCATAAAATAAGCTGATGGCTATCATTGTGTTTAGTATACATCTGACACTTACTACCTAATCTATCTAGTGCAAATCTCCCTATTCCTTTTTCTCCAGATTTTACTCTCTTCTTCTCTGATAAATACTGTTCTCTTTTATTATCCGTACCAATCATCATCCATTGATTTTCAATGATTTCTTCTGTCATACCAACTCCATTATCTAAAATATAAATGGTATCATTCTCAATGTCAAAATAAACAACACATAATGTTGCATCAGCGTCATATGTATTCTTAACAAGTTCAATTATAGCCCCATCTACTTTAGATACACTTTCTCTACCCAATAAAATTGTTGCTCTTGAAGAAATTTTATATTTCATTTTTCCCATTGAAAATCCCCCTTGCAAAAGAATTCATAATTATTGATATCAGAAGACGTAATTCTAAGTGAATTCCCACTAGCATTAATTCCTATACCTTGTACATATTTAAGAAAATCTTCAGACTCTAGCATTTTTTTTGCTTTGTCTAATGAAATATTAGTACGAGGTGTAATATATATTCCTGAATACGGAATACAATCTTCTGATAATTCATATACCTTCACAGTTTTAGTAACTACAGTTGATATCAATAATTTAGATTGATTTAGATGGGCTAATGCCTGCGATCTACCATACTCAAACCATTTGGTACTTATATCTGATTTTCGCTTGCTAAGCTCCTTTGAAAATGTTAATAAATATTCAACTGCTTTCGGGTATATCTCTTCAAATTCTTTCTGTTTATATCGCTTCAATACATTATCTTTATAATAATACGGAAAAATTATCAACTCTTTTTTATTAGAATTTAATCCTCTAGGGCTAGCAGCAACTCTTACAACACTTTTTTCTACAAGACAATCATTGACTTTATAATACTCGCCGTAATCTTCATATTGATTCAATACATATGCTTTATTATATAATGTTGCAATTGTAATAGAAGCTTTAAAATAGTCTTCAAAACGATATTTCTTTACATTGTTTCTTTTGGTAATATTAGTAAAAACCCACTTTCCACTCAAATTAACTTTCTTAATTTTTTTTGTTTTTTTATTAACTACATTGCTATAAACAATATAGTCTCTATTAATATTATTATCAATAATGATAAATGCAGAAGAAGTCAAAGCATTATTAAAGAGTTTTCTAGTTTTAAAATCAATAATTTTAATTGTATTCTTAATTAACTCTTCTCTAAGCTTTTGAGCAAATACATTTTTAAAGATACTATTTGGAATTAAAAATGCCATTTTTCCCTTCTCGTTTAATAGAGATAGTCCATGTTCTATAAAAGCATAACAATAATCAAATTTGCCATGTGTGCATGTACTAAATTTTGCTTTTATAAAACCCCTAGTTTTATTATCTAAGTCACTATACTTGATATAAGGTGGATTCCCAATTACAAAGTCAAACTTCATATTAAGATTAGTTTTTAATGAATCTTTATTTAGAATTTTCCATTTGACATGTTTGATACCATATTGACTTACAAGCATATCTAAATTCATCATACATTTTTTATAATGCGAAAAATCAATCTCTATACCATATATATCTTTTTCTAACCCCTCTGTTATATCGCTTATTGAAAGATCATTAGCTATTGCCTCTTCAACATATCTTTTAACTATAGTAACAAGCATGTTTCCATCGCCACATGCAGTATCAATTACTTTTTTACCAAACAAATCTTTCTTATATTCTACGCTATCAAGCAAATCTTCTACAACAGCTTCTGGAGTGAATATTTGGCATTTTTTATTCATAATGTCACCTCTTTACATCAAACCTTCTCATAGAAATATATTAACTAAACATTTATTGATACCTTTTCACCCCAATAAACAAAAATGACTAAATATCAATGAGCTTATTAATTTCATATATATAAATTTAGTTTACTTTTCTTACCTGACCTTCATATAGACTCATTTATCTAGTATTATAGCATTTGTAATAATATTTGCCAATGAAATCTAAATAGAACTTTATTTCTACATGCAAAAGACAAAATTCTACTTACAACATAGAATCTTGTCTTTGAAAAATTATATGCTAAATTCATCTATATACTACATCATTTAATACAACTTCCTCAGCCACACTCCTAGCAGTGTTATAATACCCAATCCTATCCATAAACCCACAATCCTCTGGAATAAGATTTTTCTTTAAATACTGCTCCTCAATCATCATAGCCATTTTATTAGCTTCATCATTAACCCTATTACAATGCTCCATCAGCTCACCATTTACAAGCAGTTCTCTATACATATAAGGCTTATACTCTTTAAGATATATAAGTCTCATTCGCCCATACTTCCCAAGCGGTCTTTCATCATCCTTAACATCATTAGAAATCTGAATCTTAGGATATAATATCCCATCAGCCTCTTCATACTCAAGTTCCACAGGCTTAAACTTACTCATCTGAAAGCACCTCCATCATCATCCTAGCACCAATTTTAAAGCCTTCTATGAAGGTTTCTTGATAATAATAAGAGTCTCTTTCATTGCGTGTAGTTAGTAATTCATCATAAAGCCTAAATTCAGCTTTATCTAGTTTACTTATAAAGTCATCTTCTAACTTGCTAACTTTTCTATTAACCTGTTCAAATTCTTCTCCTCTTGGCAAAGCCTCTTCATTCCTATAAATTTCCCCATAATACAACATTTCTAAAATACGCTTCATTCAAATCACCTTTCTTATTTTTATTTAAAAGGCAATCCAAACAAAAACATTCTTATATCCACTCACGCCCTACCTTAGCTCAGTACTGATTGGACATATCTACTCAGTACCTATTTTGATAGCAACACGCACCGTAATTTCTCGATTAAAGTTCTTATTTCTGAAATTGGCTATATCAGTACTAAAGGTACAAAAATCGCAGAAGTGTGTAAATTCCTTGATTATTAGCAGTCTGCTCGATATAGTACCGTTACACATTCGACGTGTGTGGGTTCTATCATAGGAATACACAAATTCGTCACTTTTATGTATTCCCAAGGACTTTTTTGCTGTGCTATCTTTCTCAACTTTCAAACCTGTCTTGAAAACAAAAGTTACTGAATAAGGATTCTTTATACCAGATTCATCAACTTTGCCTATTATAACATGGTCTATAACATTTTCAAAAATCTCTCGATCAAACTCTGTAAGTAGTTCATTATTGTTAAATAGATTTTTAAAAGAATTAATCTTTTCCCTTAATCCTTCTTGCTCATTATAATCACCATCTAGGCTCTCTTGTTCTACTTTCAACTTCTCGATTTTTTCAATGATGTGGGTATACTTACTTTCATAATCTTCCTTAGTAATTAAACCATCAATATTTAGTTCGACAAGTTTACTTAATTTCCTTTCATACTTATAGATGTCTTCACTAATCTTTTTAATCTTTTGTGCTGTTCCATCACTGCCTATAGACTCTTCAATAGTTTTTAGAAATTCAACGACCACATTTTTGTGATTGCTACACATCATATTAAATGAATCGACAAATGCGGCTTCTATGTCAGCTTCTTTTATGCTTTTAGAATGCTCACAATACTTCCTGCCTTTCTTGGTGCTAGTCACACATGCCCAAACGACCTTCTTATATTGCGAGCCACCATGCCATGACCTTCTTGATATGGTACTCCCACAAAATCCACATTTCATCATACTGCTAAAGGCATATTTCCTACTATACTTTTCTCTTTTAATGCCTTTCTCTTGGGATTTTCTACGGCTTCTTTTTGTTAAGATTCTTTGAGCTTCTTCAAATACTTCTTTTGTAATGATCGGCTCATGGTGATTTTCCATATAGTATTTATCTTCTTCGCCAAAATTCTTAAGACGTCTATGGGTAATAGGATCAACCGTGAAGGATTTTCCTAGTAATAAGTCACCTTTGTACTTTTCATTCTTGATGATGCCTGTAACAGTACTTGTTCCCCAGTTGGAGTTACCTCTCTTAGTTTTGTAACCAAGTTGTGTCAACTCTTTCGCTATAACATAGCATCCTACTCCTTCAACGTATCTTCGGAATATGTACTTAACAACTTCAGCTTCTCTTTCGTTGACGGTGAGTATCTTTTTATCTGAATCATAATCATAGCCTAAACAACCATTGAAGCCAACCATTTCACCTCGCTTCATCTTCATCTTTAAGCCCATTTTGACATTGGCTGATATTGATTCACTTTCTTGCTGTGCCAATGAACTCAAAATAACCAACAACATTTCACCATTCATGGTTAGCGTATTGATGTTTTCTTTTTCAAAGAGTACAGCTACATTACGTTCCTTTAATAAGCGTACATATTTCAGCGTGTCTAGTGTGTTCCTTGCAAATCTAGAAATAGATTTAGTAACTATTAAGTCAATTTTATCATCAAGGGCATCACTAATCATCTTTTGAAAACCTATTCGATTATTTATTTGAGTCCCTGATATGGCTTCATCTGTGTATATCTCAACCAAATCCCATTCTGGATTGTTTGAAACTAGTTGACGGTAATGTGTCACTTGGGAATCGTAGCTTAACTTTTGTTCTTCTGAATCAGTACTTACTCGACAGTAAGCTGCTACTCTTAATCGCTCTAATACAACAGCGTTTCTTCTATTGATTCTATCAGAAGAAGCTTGTATCACCTGTACTTCTTTCACTTAAATCCTCCTTTCGTTTTATCCAATAGCTCATTCATGAATGTGACTTTAGTGTATAATATTCATGTTCTAAACTACAAGAAATGGTTCAATAATTTTATACTTCTTCATCAATTTATTTTTTATCAAATCATACTCTGCTTTATTGAGTAAATCTTTTCCTAACAGTTGCTTTAACATAATAAGTTGCATGTTGTATAATAATAAGTTATCCACCTCTTAACCTCCTAATAAATATCCATCATCATGTAATATGGCTATAAAAAATATTCAGGCGATTTCTTAACCTGAATAAATGAAGTAATCTCTTTTATGTTGTGTGTGACCCTACAATTAGGCAGTGCTTTCCTTACAGCATCTTTGTATCTTCCATTAGCTCTAATATCCAAAATAGATATTACTGCTGTATCTGTTTCCGTTCTAACAGCTCGTCCATAGCCTTGTTTCAGTTTAGTAAGCATTTGTGGAATCAGTATTTCTTCTTTGAATAAGTCATCCTCATCCATTTCTTCTTTTTTATATTCTGCAATTGGATCGGGTACTGGAAAGGGTAATTTAACAATAATAAGATGAGACAGTAAATCACCTGTTAAGTTTACACCTTCCCACATACCCCCACATGCAAGTAGCACACCCTTCTTACTTTTTCGATAAGTTTGTAATACTGAACTTTTTCCTTTTGAAAGGATAAACAGTGGAAAAGCCACTTGCTCATTCTTTAATAATCCATAGACCTTGCTCATCATTTCATAGGATGTAAATAACACCAGAGCATGTCCATAACTAGCTTGAATTAATGTTAAGATTCTGTCAGCAACAGCTTTTATATATTGATCATCATCTGGATTAGGATAAGGCAGGTCGTTGGCTTGATAAAGTAATGTGTTCTGATAATAATTAAAAGGGGATACTTTGTACATTTCTTTTACTCTTTTAATATGCTCAATGCCTAACATACTTTTTGAATAACTAAAGTTACCACCTACTGATAATGTACCACTGGTTAATAAAACTGCTACATCATCTTTAAAAATGTCCTGCCCTAACATTTGGTGAATATTTTTGGGGATAGCCTTTATTAAAACTCTAGTTTGTTCCATTTCAACCCATCTAATTGAGTCCTCACTCATAATACAATCTACAATATCACCAAGTTTCTCAAAAGCAATTTGTTCCTTACGGTTATAATCTGGAACTGTTAAAACGAGTTGTTGTAAATTCTTCTTTATGCGATTGAATTGTCGTAACAAAGGTCTACTATCTTGAATACTGTATTTCGAAGATTCATCTTGATGATTTTCAATTGTTATATGCAAGTCTTCATTAAAAAGGTGATGAGTGTTTTCAATAATGCTATTACATAATTGATTCATCTTCTTAAATCGCTTGTTCTTTTCGGCTTGGGGCTTTATACGTTTTATCAAACTAAGAATTTCATCCTTACCCAAAACCACAGTTTGCATATCGCTGTATACTTCTATTAATTTATGAGCTTCATCACAGATAACTATGTGATGTCTAGGTAGTAATGACCTTTCTTCTCTACTTCTTTTAAGTATGTCTGCAATCATATAGTTGTGATTGGTTACCTGAAAATTGTAATGAGGAGCATTTAAGATTTTTAGGTAACGTCTATAACTACAAGTCTTTCCCTTTGGACAACTCTTACAGTGACCCGCTATAACATTAATTCGCTCCCTATCATAACGACTGATGCCCACTACATTTTCTAAATCAGCATGATTGCTGTCTAATGCTCTCTTCAATAGCTCATATTCCCTTGAGTTCTTCTTTTGAGGGTCAAGGCAATTCACATAGTTTCTAAGACGTAAATCACAAATATAATTGTTTCTACCTTTTCTAATAACCGCTGTGATTTCTTCATCTATGATACCGTGAGCCATCAGCATATTTGATATTTCTGGTAGGTAGTCTTTTACTATAGCATTTTGTAATCGCTTACTGGATGTTGAAATAATGATTGGATGGGTGATTGTCTCAACTTCTACTTCTCTGAAACCACATATCTGGTAAACAACAGCCGCCACAAGGTATGCATGCGTTTTCCCTAATCCAACAGCAACATCACTTAGGGAAATAGCTTTCTGGATCATGGCTATATACATATGTTTAGACAATTCTATCTGTTCATGTCTTTTATTAAATCCGAAATTCTCAAATACTTCATTAAAGATGTACTCTATTAATTCCTCACCTGATTCAGGATAACTAATATTATAAAAATTATAATCAGCAATCTTAGTTAGTAAATTCTCATAATCTATTGAACTGATGGCTTCTTTTTTATATCCCATATATTTTGTTTCACCTGTTATATAATTGTAGGCTCTATATTTATAGGTCTTTCCTGTATAGGTTTCAGTAACAATACAGTCCCTTGATATAAAGATACCTATTTCACGTTCTTCTAATTTCACTTTAGTGCTTAATTGCTCTAATGCATATTCCGTATGTCTATTTATTTTACTCATTCTTATCTCCTCCGTTTTTCTTCCTTAGTTTTTAACAACATGCCTATATAGCAACCTTCATTGCTCCATAAGGATGCTGTTAAAAAAGTATTAAAATAAATCTCTAAGGCGAGTCTTGGTGGGACTCTCATTGAATCTAATGTAGCTCTCTGCTTGCAAACTACACTATTTTCATCACTAACTTTAGTGACTGCACTCCATAGGATTATTAGGACTATGCAGAAGTATCATCATATCTTTTCCCTTGTAGATCATGGCGATTGATTTCATAACCACGAAATCATTTTTAATCAACCTTCATCGCTCCCACTAAGTGATCTTGGCGAGGTCATTAATGTCGCTTTCCTTACGGCTACAAGGTAACGTACCTTAGAGAATGATATAAATGGAGTATTGCTACATGGTTCATGTTAGTTATCATCAACCATGTAGCCTATCTGACCATTATTTTTCAATGTTCATGAAGAGATATGAAAAAGTCCCTTCATAAGTTAGGAAAAAAAACGGCTATTTGTACCCCCTATTTAAAAAACTTTTTTAATTTTTTTCTGGCTTGCTCAATGGACTTCTGTATTTTGGTATGATTTACACCTTCTTCATTGGCAATAGCTCTAAATGTTTTTCCATCAATATAGTGAGCAATAAACCTTCTTCTTTGTGTCTCGGTTAAGCAACTAAACATCTCTAATATCCGTTTATTGTCTGATTCATAAATTAAGAGATCTAACGCATCTTTATGCTGATTGACAATAAGTTTTTTGTCTTCTGCATAGAACAAATCAATGTGAAGAATGTGGTTCCGATGAGTCCTTTCTCTTGATGCTTGTCTCTTATCATCAGTTTCTATGAAAGCTCTAGTTCGTCTACATAAATTACAAGTTTCATGTGACTGCTCATGACAATGACCACAATACTGTTGTATATAGAAAGCACATTTGTCACAAAGTAACTCTTCATTCAACAGACCTTTACACTGATCACATAAAATAATTTGATTCATTTGCTATTCCCTCCGTATCTTCTTGAATTTGTAATTTCAAAATGACAGGAAGGAACATGGTGCACGAATAGAGTTTTTCATACTTGCCCTCCTCTTCATGCAATTGCATAAAGAGAACTGAGCTATATTTTAAATAAGCTATAATCTACATGACTTATTTAAAATTTGGTATAAAAAAAGACCTTATAACCTTCTAAGGTCATAAAGTCTTATCTCACTATATGCAATTGTTCTACATTAATTCAAATCAATTTATCCTTCTATTAATAAGGACATACAATTTACTTTTTTCCAAATAAAATAGCACTTATTTAATTTTTAAATAAACTCATAAATCCCTTAATACTTTATCAAAGTTCTTTTTCATTTTTTTCAGTATAATCTTAATTCTATATTCAGCAGTTGAAATTGCAATATTATTTTTTAGTGCAATTTCTTTATACGTTTTACTACGAAAATACCTATCTGTTACTAATTCTCTTTCATACTCAGAGAGATCATTAAGTGTTAGTAATAGTGCTTGAATATCTAATTTATGTATTATATAATCTTCAACTAAGATTGTAAGTATTGATTTATTATTATAAATAAATATATCAATACTTATTGAAAGCCAAATTGATTCTCGTCTTCTTATTTTTCTATTACGGCTTTGCTCCTCACGTTTTAAATGTTCTAAACATTCTTTTATTCTTTTATCTACCCATATAATTTGTCCATTGTAAGTAATCTTCACTTTCACTTTCTTAACCTCTATCTTATAAATCTCTTTATTTTAATTTACATTCAATTGTAAATTTTTATCTATTTATATAAAAAATGCTCATGGTTATAGATTTAACATCCTACTACCATGAGCGTTATCTTATAATTATTACGTCAATCGGATAATAACTATGATTTATTTATAGTTTTTATATTTGATCAATGACTTTTGTTAAAAAAATATTTACTATCTCAGGATCAAACTGCCTACCTGCATTATTTTTTATTTCTGTCTTTGCTACTTCTACTGTAAGTGCTTTTCTATAAACCCTATCATTTACCATGGCATCATAAGCATCCGCTACCGAAATAATCCTAGATAATAGAGGAATATTATCTTTACTTAACCCTTGTGGATATCCTTTACCATCCCATCTTTCATGATGATACAATACATAATTTGCAATATGCGATAATTCAGGAACTGATTTCAGAATTTGATATCCTGTATGACAGTGCTTTTTCATTTCCCTCCATTCTACTTCTGTAAGTTTATCTGGCTTCAATAAAATATCATCTCTTATTGATATTTTTCCTATATCATGTAACATTGCTAATAATTGCAATTCATCTAACTTATCACTAGACAAATTCATATTTTCTCCAATTTTTCTACTTATAAACTCTAGCCTTTTTGCGTGTTCCTCAGTTTCGTGGCTTTTCTCTGACAGCGTTTTTTGCATTGTAACAATTATAGAATTTCTTAAACTTTTCCCTTCTAACAGCTTTTTTTGGTACATATAATTTTCTGCTCGTTTTATTGTGTCAAATATTTGTTCACTATGCTTTTTCTTTGTTGCGTACCCAAGAGAAATACTTATTTCTGAAATCGCTGTATCTACAGCCTTACATTTTTGCTTTATTACTCTACACATACTACTTGCTATTTCATCTGATGAATTTATTAATAATATTAAGAATTCATCTCCTCCCCATCTAGCAGCTAAATCACCTTGCCTACACGATTCTACTATAATTCGACCAATCGACCTTAATAAATCATCTCCAATATCATGCCCAAAAACATCATTAATCATCTTTAAGCCATTTAAATCTCCCATAATAATAGAAATAGGCAAATTTTCTTGACTATCTATATTTTTGAGTACTTCTTCAAAATATCCACGGTTATATAATTCAGTCATCGCATCATACTGGCTTAAATATATAATTTTCTCATCTTTTCTTACCTGTCCAGTCATATCCCATATAACCATAACTACCCCAGTAACTTCATTCTCCTTATTAATAATAGGCGAAGAACAACTGTCAATATATTTTTCTTTAAAATCCTTAGTAATTAATATATTTGGTTCGCCCCAATTTATTATCTTTTTAGTTTCTAGAACTATATCCACAAAGTTATCAATCAGTTCTTTATTTTTTTTATCAACAATGTTAATAACTTCATTGGATTTTTTTCCAATAGCTTCATCCATTTTCCATCCTGTAATTTGTTCTGCTGTTTTATTAATCATCCTTATTTTCCCTTGCTTATCAGTGACAATTACTCCATCAGCAATTGATAACAGCGTTACCTCCATTTCTTCTTTTGCTTTACAAAGCTCATTTTGTACACTTTGCTTCATAATAGCTTGAGATACAACTATAGATAAAGCTTCTATCATGTTTATATCACTTTTTAGCCACTTTCTTTTGCCTCTTACTTGTCCGAAAAGTATAAAGCCTTTATAGTAATTATCTAAATAAAATGGAACTGCTAATACCGACTTGTAAGCATATTGAATAAATATGTTTCGTATACTTTCACAACCTATATCTGATACATTTACAAAATTCATATCTCCATATAATGTAAATCTTTTGTTAAGCCATTTTATCTCTTGTTCTTTAAGTTTATGGCTAAACTTTTTATGATTATTTCCTTCTTTCATCCATTTACTAATCTCTAATAAATTTTTCTGTAAATCGCAATATTGAACTATGTAAACGCAATCTAAATCCATAGCTTTTCCTACTAGTTCTATGCATTTGTTTATAAAAATTTCACTATTTTTTTCTGTTCCAGCTAACTGAGATATTTTTCTTAGTAATTCTCTATAGTTTGTATCATTTTTATAATATATTTCTTTATCTCCTTTTGTTATTCTAGGATGAATTTCATTTATAGTTTCATCTTCTTTAGATTTTCTAACAAACATTAATATCCTATTATTTTTAGGAACTATTTTTATAATGTATTTTCTAAGTGTATCGTCTTTCGTATAATTAATTTCTCCAGCTATCCCTTTACTATATAAAACGGATTTAACCCACAATCCAATTATTTCTTCAACACATTCGTTTGGAAAAAGCTCTTTCATATCTTTTCCTACCATATCCTTTAAATTACTTCTTCCATTTTGATCAATAATTTTAGAAACTTTATTAAGTTCATCGAATTCAATCATAGCATCATCTAAATAATCCATCACACTGTATAACTCATTTGACATACTATAACCCCCTTACATAGGTCAAAAACAAACTGCAGCTACCTTATTGAATTTAATTCAACTCATCTAGCTGCAACTTGCCAACGCATCTTTACAAATACTATATTATGAATTTTTCAATAGTTTTTTTCATTTTATCAGCGATTAAAGCTAACTTTTCACTGGCTCTTGCCATCTCTTCCATTGATGCAGTTTGTTCTTCAACAGATGCATTAACTTGTTCCGTTGATGCTGCTGACTCTTCAGATACCGCTGATATACTTTCAATGGCTGTAAATGTTTTAGTTTTGCTATCATTAATAAATTCTAGTGCTTTCTCAAGCTTATTAAACTGCTTTACTAAATCTTTCATTGAATCTCGAATAATATCATAGGAATCTACTGTTTCATCTAAATAAATATTTACACTTCCTACAATTTCACCAGCTTTATCCATATTCTCATTCGCTGCTATAATCTTGTTCGTCATAGCTCCAAGAATACCTGATATACTGCCCGTTGCATTTTCCGTTTCTTCTGCTAGCTTTCTAATTTCTTCTGCTACAACTGCAAAACCTTTCCCAGCTTCTCCCGCTCTTGCTGCTTCAATAGATGCATTTAGCGCTAATAAATTCGTTTGACTGGCTATATTGGAAATTATATTTAAAATATCCACAATTGATTTTGACTGCTCTTCTAATTCCTGTGTATTGTTTTTTACTTGTCCTGCAATATCTAAATTCAAACCAAATTCTTTTTTTAGTTTTGCTAGAGTGTCTTTACCTTTTAGCGTAAGATCTTCGACTTCTTGAGCACTTGTATTAACCTCTACAGCTGCATTTTGCGATTCGGTGATTAATGCTCCTAATTGAGAAAGTTCTCTAACCGCACTCTCAGCTTCTTGAGCTTGTGATGTGGCTCCAATAGCTATTCCTTCTATTGCCTTTGCTACCTCTTCTGCACTTGATACGTTATCATTTATGGTATTAGAAAGTTGTTTAGATGAGTCTAACAACTCATCAGAAGATCTGTGTATATCTATAATAATTTTTTTCGTACTCTTTGCAATTGTATTAAAAGCCCTTGCTAAATCTCCAATTTCATCTTGGTATTTCATAATTTTATCAGACACCTTAGTTGTAAAATCCAATTCAGACAGTGTTATAGCATGTTTAGTTGCAATGTTTATTGGCTTTACAAATATATTCCCTATACAGTAAGTAACAATAACCGCAATAATTATTGCACCAACAATCATGAATATTAAATTATTTCTAAGACTAAAAACATCTGCCAGTAATTCTTTTTCTGGGGCTCTCACAGCTAAACTCCAACCCGTATCTCCAATTGGATGATATCCACAATAATATGTTTCACCTTGATATTTGTATTCTTTTGTTGCTGATTTTCCTTGTATCATATCCTCGATTACCTTAGCTAACTGCGTTAACTCCTTATTCTCTTTAGCAAGCTGAATGATATTTTCTTGTCTTTCAACTACTGCCATATCTTTATGAGCAATTGTAGTTCCTTTGTCATCAACTATAAAAATACCACCCGTTGATTTCGATTTTATATCCGTAATTGCATTACTTAAATAATCAGCTTTAACAAAAGCAACAATAGCACCTTCAATGCCATTTCCACTTATTGGAGCTGAAACAAAAAACTCAAGTCCCTCAGTAACATCACTATATAACAACTCACTAAAATATAAAATTTCCTTTCATAGCTTCTTTGAAATATTCTCTTTCACTAACATTAGCTTTTTTCTCGTTAGTAAAATGTGCGTTCCCATTTTTATCAACAATAAACATATCTGCAAATATATCATTTCTTTCAACTTCATATTGCATAGTTTCTTTCTGTTGAGTCCAATCCCAAGATTTAATTGCATTTCTATTGGCAATACTATCTATAATTATCTCAGCCTTAATAAGTTCGGATTCTATATATGCACTATAAGCTTTTGATACTTCTATTAATTCCTCATCCACTGATTCTTGCAGTGCTTTAATAGATGATGTGGATGCCATTATTCCAAGACTACCACTAATTACAATAATAAGAATTGAAAAATATGCTACTAATTTAAATTTAATACTTTTAAACATTCTTGTCCTCCTATACCGTATAAGTTTGTTCGCTTGCTGTACTTCTATTGATTAAATTCCAATCCTCTAAATAAAACCTCAATTGAAGTTTTAAAGCTTTCTATAATGTACTAAAATGCTTTAGATCTTTTCACTTATTTGTAAATCTATCTGGTCAACATTCTGCACACTCTTTAATTCAATAATCCTAGATAAGTTAATTATAAAGATTAACTTATCATCTTTTTTACCAATTCCTGAAATAAAATCTTCGTTAAGTTCTACTATGATCTGTGATGATTTTTCTATTTCTTCTTCTTTCAATTTTAATATTCCACATGCTTTATCTACTAAAAATCCAATTTGTTTCTTATCTCTAGAAACAACTATTAGCCTTTCATCTTTTGTTATTTTATTATTAAAATTAAAAAGTTCTTTTATATTGATAACTGGTGTTATCTGACCTCTAAAATTAGTTACTCCTACAATATGAAGAGGTGCATTAGGGATTTGATCAATTTTTTGATATGGTGCAATTTCTCTTATTTCCATGACATCAATACCATATACTTCATTGTTAATTTTAAATAATACGAATTGTTTTTCTAACATAATAACCTCATTTCTATTATTTAAACTTGCTTATCTCTTTTTTTATCTCAATTTATATCATAAATTTAGAAATAGTTTGTTGTAATTCCAAAGCTAACTCTGCTAAATGGCTACTAGCATTAGCCATTTCTTGAATAGAAGCTGATTGTTCCAGTATCGATGCTGATGCTTCTTCCGAACTAGCTGCATTTTCCTCAGCCATTGCAGAAAGAGACTGTACAACATCAAGAATATTAGATTTTTTATTATCCATCTCTTTTACAGAAGTATTCATTTTCTCAATAGCACCTTCTGTTGAACTAACTGCTACTGATATTTCATTGTACTTTTCTTCTGTTTCTTCCATACTCTCAATTTGTTTCTCAACTATTATTCTAACTTCTTCCATCTTTTCTACAGCTCCAGAAGAATTTATAAGCAATTCATTTACTATACTATCAATTTCTGTTGTAGATGAAGTAGATTGTTCTGCTAACTTTCTTATTTCATCTGCTACAACTGCAAATCCTTTACCTGCTTCTCCTGCTCTTGCTGCTTCAATAGCAGCATTTAGTGCTAATAAGTTTGTTTGCTCAGCAATAGATGATATAACACCACTAGCCTTTCCTATTTTATCAGAACTATTACTTGTTTCCTCAATAATTGCAAAAATTTCACTAGCTGCTTGTCCACTTGCTCTTGTTTTATTGGTTAAATCTTTAATGACTTCTAACCCTTCATCTATTAAGCTATAAACGTTGTTAGATGAGTTATCTACATCATTCATATAAATTTGATTTTGATTAATCAATTCTCCAAGATCAGTAATTTTAGAAGCCCCAGTTTCCGTATCTTGAGCTTGATCCATTGCGCCCTTTGCTAATTCATCAATAGTTCTTGATACTTCTTCTGAGCTACTAGCTAATTGCTGAGAACTTGCAGTTAACTCTTCTGAAGATGCAGAAACATGACTCGCTACGTCTTGAACTTGTTTAATTAATTTAATAAAATTATTTTGCATTGTAGCTAACGACCTAGCAATATCTCCTGTTTCATCTTTACGTTCTAACAATTTAATTGCTCCATGACCCTCTTCGAAAGTTAAATTGTATTTTGCTAACCGCTTTATTACATCAGATAAAAGATGTATTGTCTTAACTATATATCTGCTATTCCAATACATAAAGAACACGATTACAGCTGTTCCTATTACTGCTAATATAATCGTTATTACAAGCAACTTCTTTGCTTCAGCCATCATTTCATCATATGGAACAATAGCACTATATGACCATTTCAAATCAGAACCTTCAAAATTAATTGGTGCATACACTTTTTGCACATTCTCGCCCATTGATTCTGACCACGAAAAATTGATAAATGATTCACCTTTATTTATTCTATCTAGTATTTGTTGACCTTTATCACCATTAAATTCTCCCCCAATTTTATTGAGTCTATCTTCTTTTGGATGAGCAAGAACTATACCTTTGTCATTAATTAACCTACCGAATCCATTATCAAAGAACTTTACCTCATTGCTAATATCTCTCAAAGTCTCAAGAGAAATATCAAATCCAGCAATTCCACTAAACTTCCCATTTTTAAGTATAGGCTGACTCAATGTGATACACATTACCTCTTTACCTTTAATATTCCATACAACAGGATCAGAAATGTATACTTTTCCAGTTTTTTTTGGAATATCATAATATGAATTTCCTTCAATATTTTTACAATAATTTATTATAAAATTATCTTCATCTCGAGTAATAAGTGGTACAAACCTGCCACCTGAATTACTACCTTGTTTCCCAATATTAACTAAATCCTTACCATCAAAAGCATTAGGATCAAATATTGCCCAAGCATCTATATAATTCTTATTACTGATAAGTTTCTTTTCCAAATAGTCAATTACACTTTCTCGATCGTCATTACCATTTGATATCATCAATTCTATTGACTCACCTAATCCAATAGTATTGTCTAAAGCATCATTCAACACTGCCTCCATGTCGTTAGCTTTATTTTGGGTATAGAGTTCTATTTCTCGAATAGCCGATTCTCTGCTAAAAGACCAATTTAAAAACAATAAATATCCAATGATACTTACCATTATTAAAATAATAATTCCTAAGTTTAAATATACTAGTCTAGTTTTTAATTTCATTGCTTGTCCCCCTAGTTTTAATTATTAAAAATATCATACAAATTTACATAATATTATTCAGAATATCAGCAAGATATTTTCACAGCCACGACAATTGTTAGGTTCATGATTTTTTGAACAAATAGCATAATATTATACATTTTTAAAATAGAATTTTAATTTAAAAGGTACAAAAGTAATATTTACCAAACGTTTAGTTATCATCTTGTTCATTTAAGCCAAACTAAGTTATAAACCAAAAAACTAGAAAACAATTTCTATTCTTCTAGCTTTTTAAAGTTTTCACAAAATCTTATTATATATTTTAAAGGTATTTCAATATAAGCTTCTTTTGTACACTGTCCCTCATATTGCTTCCGAAAATCAGATGGATTGCACTGATAAAATTTTCTAATATACTTTCTTAAATACTTGGGATCAGAAAATCCACATTGATTAGATATATCTATCAATCTATTGTTAGTTGTCAAAATTATTCTAGCAGCTTTCTCAGTCATCAGTGTATACTTTAACCAGCTAAATCCATAACCGAATCGCTCAAGAATATCAATTCTAAAATAAGCATAACTCACTCCTAAGTGCTTTGATAAATCCTTTAAACTCAAATCTGATAATTCACTATTTTCCAAAAAAACCTTTCTATACAGCATTTTGTTTCTTGCAATAATATATTCACTAAATCTTTTATGTCTCTCCCCAGATGAAATATAGTCAAAATGATAACATAATAATCTTACTATCTCCTTTGCTTTTTCTTTTGTATTACAATTACATGGTTCTTTTCCATATTCATGTACTAAATCTTTTAACTTAAATTGAAGTTCATGATATATTTCTTTATTTCTATTTCTGTATTGAACTGAATTGCATAATATGATCGATTCTTTAAAACTACAACAAGCTTCAATACAAAATTTTTTATCAAAAGATACAACAACAACTAAATTATCTTCTGTTATTGCTGTAAGTTTATGTACTTCTCCCTGATTTAAAACTAATATATCTCCTGATTTCATTATGTTATCTTTAGCCCAAACTCTCAATTTTATTTCGCCTGCTACTACCATCACAATAGTCATATCATCATGCCAATGATAAAATTGTTCTTTAACAACTCTAACACACGCATGTACGTCTCTACTCTTTCTCATTTATCACATTCCCTCCTTTCCTTCATTCTACCTCGTATCAAAAAGTTAACCTACTAACTGTGAACTTTATTTTATATAGGAAAATATTTATGTACCACGACGATTGTTATGTATATAAATCGCATAAAACATTTCATCTTTTAGCTAAAAATAAAAAACAACTATTCTTCTAAAATTCTAGACAGTTGTTTATTAAATTTTATTTTTGACATAAAAAAACTAAGACCTGTTAAGGTCTTAGAGTCTATTTCTTCTCTATATACAATTTTTTTACTGAAATTCTATACCTTGGCATTATATTAGAAGTAAATACTGTGCTAGTGTCAGAATAAACTTTACGATAACTTGGTTCTTACTTCACACGCATGATAACTTCGTAATCAAGTTTATTTTTCCGTTTTTTCCAATCTGGCATGTACAGGCTTAGAAGATTATAAAACTCCTTACTATGATTTGGGTGTATAAAATGAATGAGTTCATGTAATAATACATATTCTATGCATATTGAGGGTGCTTGATAAAGATAAAAATTGACAGTAATCTTACTCTTTTCTGGCAAGCAACTTCCCCACATGGTCTTCATTTTTCTTATAGAAATACTCGGTTTTTCGTAGTCATATTTCTTTATAATAGAATATAATTTATCCACTTTTTTATTTATTTTTTCAATTAAAGCATCTCTAATAAACTTATCAAATTGCTCTTTGATAATATGTTGTTTATCAAGATTTAGCGTTTCGATATATATTTTATCATTATCGTAATATACTTTTTTTTGAGCTGCCTTTTTTATAACTACAATGGTATCAATACCAAAAAATTTTACTGACATACCACTTTTTAAATCAAAGATATTCTCAACTCCAGCAGTTTTCTGATATTCCTTTAGCTTTTCATTAATCCATTTACTCTTTTGATTTAAAAACGATACTATCCACTTGTCAGATACATTTAAAGGCACAGAAATTGACACCTTTCCATCAGGAAAAACCTTTAATCTCACATTCTTAACATTTTTGTGATAAACACTCACATTTATTTTGACATTTTCGCTAAGCACAATGCTAATACTATCCATAATTAAAACCTCTTTTGTGCAATCGACATCAACTTCTCTAATAATAAATCTAATATCTCATCACTCAAATCAAGATTGTTCTCTTCCATAAAGTCAAATAAATTGTCATCCAGTTTCCCTTCAATTTTATCAATTACAATTTTACTATTTCGCCAATCACGTTTTGCATTTTCTTTTACCGTCTCTTTAACATCCAATGATAACTCAGCTATTTTTTCTTCAAAAGCCAAATCAATTTCGTCAATAACTTTCTCTTTAAACACCTTTAATATTGAGCCGTAAAAAGACTTCGCATCACTATCATTAGAAATAATGCTTGGGTAACTACTTGTTGTTCTACCTTCTCTAAAGTTTTCTGTGATATCTTCCATGTTTTTATAATAGGCATCATCATTTCGATCTTTTAAATACTCATCAATCGTTTTCTTAATTCGCTCTGAAAATGTTAAAAACATAATAGGATCATCATGCTCAAATGTACTAATTTCGGATATCATTCTAGTTTTCATTGAATCAGCTTTGGCACGTTTATCACCACCAAAAATCTTTAATTGCTCTTCCATCTTTTGTTTATCAAGAATGCTAAGAGGTTCTACAACAATACGTACGTCTTCTGAACTGATATAAGTGTCCAAAAGCTGTCTTATACCATCCTCATATTTGCTAAAATCTACGCTATCATTGTATCTTAATGAAATAGCACTTCTTAATTTAACAAAGTGTAGGAGTTCTTTTCTATATTGTTCAGCTTGGTCATATCCTACTAATTTAAAAAGTTCATAACTAGAGTACATATAATCAACACATTTTGAGTATTTGCGCAATCTTTCATAGAAATCATTTCTCAAGCTATCATTTTCAAGGAATTCCTGCCATACGTTTGAACGCATTTCGTTTCTATCAATCCCGTCAAACAATGCCCATAAATCTTTATGAGCCAACTCTAATTTTCTTTTTTCATCTTCTGGACCAAATATAGCATTCTTGATGTCTTTTTCATCATATCCATCAAAACCTGATTCACTATCACTATAAAGATCAAGAGCCGAATTTAACTTTTTGAACACACCCCAATAATCAACAATCAAACCAAATTCTTTACCTTCATAAAGTCTATTCACCCTTGCTATAGCTTGTAGTAAACTATGCTCCTTAATGCTTTTATCAATATATAAAACAGAGGCTATTGGTGCATCAAATCCCGTTAATAGTTTATCAACAACTATCAATAGGTCAATTTCACCATCTTCGTCCTTAAAAGAGCCAGTTACTGATTCTTCATATGCATCTGTATTCTTTCCGAACAACGGCTCTACTTCAGACTTAAAAAACTCTTCAATTTTCTTTAATCCCTTTTTAGAAGTATTATCTCCATTTCCTTCTGGTTTTACACCACTTGTAATTACAACTGCTGGATTAACACCTTCAAAATTCTTAAGAATGTTATACATCTCTATCGCATAAGGTCGTGAAGAAACAGTCAACATAGCCTTTTGCCTTTTTGGCTTCAGGTAACGCATAAAATGCTCATAAAGATCAAAAGCTACCATATAAATTCTTTCATTGGTTTGAGCTAGTGCAAAAAAACGGCTCCACTTTTTCTTAAGATCTTCCGTCTCTTTTTCGGTTAATGACGAAGTAAGATATTTTAAATGATCATTTATTTTATCACTTTTAACATCTTGCTTAATAACTCTTCCCTCATAAACAATAGGAACAGTTACTTTATCCTCAACTGCGTCTTCTAAAGTGTATGAGTCAATCTTTTTTCCGAATTTCTTGTAGGTATTTCTTTTTTCTTTACCAAGCAACGGTGTTCCAGTAAAAGAGATTTTAGGAGCATTAGGCAATGTGTGTGTCATATATGTGTTTAACTTTCCATAGTGAGATCGATGTCCTTCATCTATCAATAAATAAACGTTATCACTCTCATCCACATACTTTTCTTTCATTGCTGCTTCAAACTTGTTAATAATCGTTGTAATAACTGTATTCCCTTTTTCTTTTAATAAGCTAACAAGTCCCTTTCCTGTAGTTGCTCTAACAGGTGACATGCTCGTATTTATAAAATTATCACGCATTTGCTTGTCTAGACCTTTTCTATCAGTCACCATAACAAAGCGAGGATTTTTTATATCAGGGTCTTTTTGAATCATTTTAACAAGCATAATCATTGAGATTGTTTTGCCTGATCCTTGAGTATGCCAAATAACACCATCTCTAGTATCAGCATCATCAAGACCTTTGATTCTAGCAATACATTTATTTACAGCAAAGAATTGTTTATATCTTGCTATCTTCTTAATATTGTTATCATAGATAATAAAATGTTTAATTATACTCATTAATCTCTTTTTATCTAATAATGAAATCATGGCTCTATCTTGTTCTAATATTTGACCATCTGGAGAAAACCGCTTGCATTGTTCTTCTAGCCATAATCTATTGTCTTCTTTCCAGAAAGTAAAATGCTTTGCAGGTGTACCACAAGTTCCATATATTAATTTATTTGGATTAACAGCTATAACTATTTGAGCGAACTTAAATAATTGAGGTATAAAATCTGGTTGCCAATTTCTTATATTTTGGTGGACTCCCGCCATTACATCTATTGAAGATTTCTTACATTCAATAACAGCTATAGGTATTCCATTAATCATCAAAACTATATCTGGTCTAGCGAACTTACCATTCATTCTTTCGACTTCAAATTCTTCCGTAACCTGAAAAATATTATTTTTAGGATTCTTAAAATCTATAAAATGTATATCAAAGGATTGTAACGCGCCATCAGGCAGTGTTTGCTCAAGACTCATCCCCATACAAAGAAGATCATATATCCGCTTATTGGTCATAGTCAGCCCACCAACTATTGGCATATCTAACTCTTTTATTGCCTTTTCTATAGAGTCAAGAGAGAACTGTATCTCTTGACCCTTGTATTCAAAACGTTGACTCAATAAAAATTCTCTAAGGACATCTTCAAAAATAACTCTAGATTTATGTTTCCTTAACTTTTCTGCATCTGCTCTGGAGACAAAATCATAGCCCATTTGAGAAAATATCTTTAACATCCTATCTTGACTCTCTGGTCGTTCATTAAAAATATTGTGATTTGGCATGACAATCCTCCTAACTCATGTTTGTCGTTCTTACTTTTCCTGTTAACAGTAATTGCATAAGCGATTTTTTCTTCTTAATTTGTTGCTCAAATTCATCATTTAGTAATTTGATTTCTTCATCTATTGCAGAAAGTATTCTTGCTATTTCTAATTGTTCTTCTGGATCGGGAATTGTTACATTAAGTTTCAAAAAATCTTTTTTGCTCATTACTCGGTTTCTTCCTGCACCACCCGGAGATATATCCTGCAATTGCTTCTTGAATTTATCTCTTAAAATGAAGAACTTAAAAAATTCTGGTACATTATCATTAATAAATTCATAAGTAGGAAATCTATGCGATACTAGCTTATTTTCATCTCGCTTATTCGCAATCGTAATCGCATGTTCCCACGCAAATGTAATATTAGCTATTAAGTCATTTTCTTTTACTTCGTAAAGTATATCCATCGCATTCGTCTCTGGATTAGTTATAAATTCATGAAATGTACCTTTTCCATGACTTCTAAGTCCTAACCTCCAATAGCCATTTAGAGGCTTATTTACTTTCCTTACTTTGTTCTCAACAACTTTGTTCAGTAAAACATTTCGCCACTCACCACTAAATCCATCTAATTGCTTAAAATATTCACTATGGTAATTTAGTAATACCTGCATTAAATATTTCTTTACATTTACCTTCTTTTCTATCAATTGTTCTAGCATATGAATAATCTTATCTTGAGTTGATAGTATTTTTACAATTCTAATTTGCTCTTCTTTTGATGGTAACTGCACAAAAATACTTTCAATTGTTCTAGCACTTAAACTTGGTACACCTGAAGCTTCATTATACCTATACCAATTTATTGAATCAAAAACGTAATAAAAGAATTTTTCACAACAGTCAATCTTGAACTCACTATAAAACAGTGTATCTACTGTCCAAAAAGGAGTATTAAAATATTTAGGCTTATCGATTGTACCTTTTCTGCCTATCAAAACTGATGGCTTATTACATAAAAATTCATCAGTCCAGCCTATAATTCCTCCTGAAGCTAAAATTGGATATTTCCCATTAGGTACTTCTACTTTCTTTTGCGACTTTCCATGCTTTATTTTTAAAATCTCACCTATTTTGATGCATCGCCAATCATTAGGAATAATTCCTATCTTACTTTTCCAATAGCCCTCTGGAATAGATTCTTCTATTTCTGTTTTTTCATTAAGTTCCATCACCTATTCCTCCTGATTTTCTTTACTTTTTTATTATCTTGTACATTATTAAAGAACAACATATTACACCTCTAAGCCTAACTCTTTCATATATTGTTCCATCTTAGCTTCGACTTCTTTTAATTCATCTTTTATATTCTTAATATTCATCTGTACTTCTTTAATATCAATTAGTTCTTCTTCTTCAAATGTATCAACATATCTTGGAATATTAAGATTGTAATCATTCTCTTTTATTTCTTTAATACTAGCAAGATGAGCAAATCTATCTTTATCTTCTCTCGCATAATATGCATCTACAATTTTTTGTATTTGATCTTCTTCAAATTTATTTTGATTCTTTTCTTTATTAAAATGTTCTTCGTTTGATGCATCAATAAAAAGTACTTTATCATCCTCTTTATTCTTCTTAAAAATCAATATGCAAGCAGGAATACTTGTTCCAAAAAACATATTTGCTGGTAAGCCAATGACTGCATCTAATAATCCATTTTCGATAACTTTTTGTCTAATACGTCCTTCTGCCGCTCCTCTAAACAATACCCCATGTGGTGCTACTGCCGCCACTCTACCATTGGCTGACATACTATTAATCATATGCAATAGGAAAGCCCAATCACCTTTACTAGCTGGCGGAACCCCCCAATCAAAACGATGGAATTTATCATATGATGCTTCCATTTTCCATTTCTTTCCCTTGCCATCTTCTTCTCCACCAGGATTGAAGTTGATAGCCCACTTGTCTTTTGAGAAAGGCATATTTGCAACAATAACATCAAAAGTCATTAAATTACCATCATCATCTTTATGCTGAGGGTTTGCAATTGTATCCCCCCATGCAATCTTTGCATCTCTAACCTTATGAATAAACATATTCATACGTGCCATAGATACTGCTGATCCTCCTACTTCTTGCCCAAAAATGCTTACCTTATCAATGTCACCTTTTTTAGCTGCTCTGATTAGAAGTGATCCCGACCCACAAGTCGGGTCATATACTCTTTCTCCAGAAATTGGTGGCACTAATCTAGCCATTAATTCTGACACACAGGTAGGGGTAAAGAAACTACCTGCTTTCTTTCCTGCTCTAGATGCAAATTCTCCAATCATATATTCATATGCATCGCCAATTACGTCTGCTGGCACTTCGTCTTTTTTTACTTCAATCATTGATTCTCTCAAATCAAGATTTTCAAAATCCTCTAATAGTTCTCTTAAGATACTATTTCGTTGAGTTCTATTTCCTAGATTAGCTTCACTATTAAAATCAATACTTCGAAAAACACCAGATAATTGTTGTGCATTATCTTCTTCAATACCTCTAAGTGCTGTATTTATTAGTTGACCTAATGTGTCATCATACCTATTCTCATATAGATATTTAAAGCTGTGTTCCCATTTAACCTTAAATGCAAGTCTATTTATCTGTCTTTTAAGTCTTCTTTCATCAGTATATTTACTCTTTAAATGCTCCACTTCTTCATCAAAAGTATCACTTAAATATTTTACAAACATTATAGAAAGAACATAGTCTTTATAATTTGCCGCATCTATTGTGTCTCTGAACGTATCAGCACCTCTCATTAGTGCTGCATTAATATCATTTCTAGTTGTCATTGCAATCCTCCGTTACTAGGTTTTGATAAACCCCTTTTAATAATTTCTTCTCTTGTTCTTCCAATTCTCTAATCAACATTCTCTTATTATTATTTAATCTCCTAAGCTCTCCATACTTCTCCTGAAGTTCTAACGAAATAACAGGAATACTAATTTCTCCTAATTCCTTCTTGGATACTGATTGAATTGTTGTACCCTTACGAGAGAAATGATTGAGTTTTGATATGCCTTGCATTTCCAAAATGCTTGCAATATAATGGCTATTAATTCCCTTTTGGGGTCTAACAATTAAAATATTGCTTGTAACATATACTTTTTCTGTTTGGCTATGAAAGACATTAACATAACTTGGTGATAACCGCTTAATCAATATATCGCCTTGTTCAAGTAATGCTTTATCACTAATCTCCTGTGGGCGTAGGTGTTCATCAAATTCTTTTATAACATCAAATTCATCAAGTGATGATGGATGTATACATTTATAACTATATCCTTCGTATATTTTTTTCTTCCATTCAGGAACACCCGTTATAATTTTACATACTTCTTTTAACTTCTTATTTTTAATGCCTATGGTACTCACCTCCATACAAGCTAAAAAGCGAGAGTTGTCCAGCTCTCGCATCATTGTCTTTATCCTTTTGGTGGAAAATCATCATTACCATGAGAATCTTTTCTTTGAATTTTACCATTCTTACCGTGGATGACTAACTCTGTATTTTGGTTAGTACTTATTTGCCTAGCTATTCTCTCAGCTTCTGCTTTAGTATCAGTATGATGAGATGATCGTTTTGCTCCTCCACGTTTCACGTTCCACCCTCCATTAGGGTCTGGAACAACATGATGTGTATTTGACATAATCATTCCCTCCTAACCTGTATGACATGGGTTACTACAGTAATAGCAGCCATTTACCTGAGTATAATATTGTCTAGCTTTACTGACTGCACTCTGACATGAAGAGTGATCACCTAAATCAATTCTATTCTCTCTGTTAGGGAGTCTTGTGCAATTCTCCTTATGCACTTCATGGTCACCATTTGTTTGTTGGTTCTTATTAACGTAATATTTCATATAATATCACCTTTCCCTTTCGTAATTTAGATTATAAGATATCTTAATACCTTATCTTAGCTACAGTTTCAGGAAAAAGTTTCTTCTTGTTTTACATATCTAATTGATATATAATGTATTTGCGAGATACACAAGAAGATGTGTAGAGGTTCAATTCACTTTAGGACAATTAGTGAATTGGACCTTTTTCTTTTTCCCAAGAAAATAATACCATACAAACAAACACTGTGTCAATAATTATTTTTTGTAATCGTCTTACAAATACATTTTTTATAAAAAAACATGGTTTTTATCCGAAATATTTGCTTTTGTATTTAGTTAGCATTTATCATTATTGTTTATAGATGATTCAAAGATTTGCTCAAATATCTCATCATTTGCCCCTTCACCTAGTAACGTGTATATCATATTTAAGTAGTAAGTACCATGTTTGCTTTTCCCCTTTGAATAATTAATTATAACGTTACAATTATTCATATTACATAATCTTCTCTCCTCATGTGGCTTATCCCCCGCACATAGAATCCTTATCATACAATTCTCAAATCCAACTTTACTCTTATCATTAAAAACCCCCAAATCATAAACGATACATTCAAACTCTGTTTCATTCTTGGAATTAAGAGGTTCAAAAGCAACACCTTTATAAATATAACCGTCTCCATTCTTCTCCATCTCATAATATTCAGCAATCAACTTCATATGACCACTATCATTGGCTTCTACATAACTTACTTTTGCTCCAATTGAACTTAGATAAAAAGCAAACTGCATTGCCACTGTCGTAGTTCCAACTCGATGTTGTGACCCAACAACACCAATGGCTATTAGCTTTCCTTTAAAATCAATCATAGTCTCTTCTTTCACATCATATACCAGATTAAACTTATCTTTTATATACTTCTCTGTCATATCTTCTAGTAAACACATCTCAATCTCTTGCTTAAGCTTATCTACTTCAATTTCAGTAATGATATTGAAAAAGCCTAGTCTAATCAGTTCATGGACTAGGCTCTGCTCTTCATTTGGGATATAGAAACCTATCTTAATCTTGCTTAAGGACTTAAAGGCTCTAATGGCATCAATTATTGTTTCTTCTGTATTTATTAGACATGTTCGATCAACAACAATAGCTTGCACATGTCCTAAACGTTGTATTGATTTGATTAAAAAGTCTTTTAAATCAAATTCCCCTACATACTTTTTTATAACAAGCTCTTCCTTCTCTTTTAAAAAATCTAAGATATTCATATGAACTTTACTCGTTAAATAGAGTACCACCATAATTGCCCCCTTCCTGCACATTGATTTCAAATTGCCTTGGTATATCAAATTCTATTTCCTTCGGTTGAAAAAATAGAAGTGCGATTACACCAAAGATAATCAATACAATATAAAACATAATTTCAATCATATTAGTCTTTTTCATTGAACATCATTCTCCTTTACTTTTTCTATCTGCCACCACTGCTACCCATATAATCAAACTTATAGGATGGTATATGAAAGTTCACATGAAGTCTCTTAGAACCAACCATCAATAATCCATCACCCCTTTTCTTTTGAGCAAGTAATGCTTCTTCTGCATCTGTTAGATTATAGAGTTCTTTTAGCTCTGTAAATAGCGATAGGTAAACCTTTGATATAATCTCCAGCTTTTCCCCCGCTCCACACCGTGCATGAGACTTTCATCTCACACGGCGTTCCATCAATAATTATTTATTTACATTATTACGCAATTTCCTACCTTTTTCCTTAAAGAATTTAATTTTTTCACATTAATATTTTCAATCTTTTTCATATATTTCTCTATAGTTTCATCCTGAGTTGCATGAATCAATTTATGCACATCGCCACTTATAATAACTAGATTCTTATATTCATCACTTCCACCTTTATGTCTAGGTTTCTTGTGGTGAACATATATATCTCCAATTTTCAACTTGTTTCCAGTCACGTAACATTTTCCACCTTGTGCCGTAAATAATGATAATCTATTATCATTATATTCAATACTTTCACCTTGAACAGGATTATCCATTAGGTATCTTAATACAGTGATATTCACCATTTTCAATTTATTGTGAATTAATGTTCTTCCTTTAGCAGTATAGTTACAAATATCTTGGGAAAAACACATTGGTGGGACTGTTTTAATTGAGTATATTGAAAATAACGTAATCCCTTGTATATATTTAGCCTGTGCTTTCGAATGTCCATAGAGGTTTTGATATGTTCTGCTTTTTATTCCTTTGGTGCTGACAATATTTTTCAGTCTGTTTTTAATCATTCGATTAATTTCAAATGCGATTTTATCAAAATCAAGAAATACATTTGTTGCAACTTTATAGTAGTTTTGCATTCCGAGGATTGTTGAGTTATATTTATATACATTTCCCACACTAACTTCTCTTTGTATTGCTTTTATGCATTTCACTAGCTTCATTTTACAGTTCTTTATGCTTTTATCAGTTAGGTGTGACCTAACAACCATCTTTTTATTTTTCTTATGAAGTTTGAGTTTAATTCCTAAAAATTCTGAGTAATTCTTTTTAAGATTTATTATCTTACTTTTTTCAGAACTTATTTCTAAATTCAATCTTTCTTTAAGCCACATTTTTGTGGCTTCAAATATTTTAATGGCCGTTTTTCTATCAGTACAAAATAATTTAACATCATCTGCATATCTTACTATAAATACTTCCTTTAAGTTTGTTTTCTTTAAGGCTCTGTATTTATGCCTGCCTGAATATTGATGTCTTGTATCATAACATTCCCATTGTGAAGCTATCCACCAATCAAGTTCATTTAAAACAATGTTAGAAAGTAAGGGGCTGAGTATTCCACCCTGTGGAACACCTTTTATAGGAATTCCACTCCCTTTAATTTCTGCTTTACACATTTTAGATATTATACTAATCACACGTTTATCTCTTATGCCAAGACTCCAAATTTGTTTTAATAATTTGCCGTGGTTCACATTATCAAAAAATCCTTTGATATCTATATCCACGACATAATGGAATTGACTAACTTGCATAAGTCGCATTGTTCTTGCAATAGCATGATGTGTTCCCCTATTAGATCTAAATCCATAGCTATGTTTATAAAACTTAGCTTCACAAATAGGTTCTAATATCTGTTTTATACATTGTTGAATGATTCTATCTTGAATTGTAGGTATTCCCAGTGGTCTCATTTTTCCATTGGTTTTTGGGATTTCAACACGCTTTACTGCCATGGGTTGATAATTAGATAATCTATTTCTGATATACTCTACCAATTTATCAGGCTCTTTTTCTCCTATATCTATAATTGTACTTTCATTCACACCTTTGGTCTTACTTCCTTTATTCTTCTTTATATTTCTATAGGCTAGAAGTATATTTTCTCTACTGATAATCAAGTCATAAAGTTTGTAAAAGTTTTGATTATTTTTAGACTGTAAATATAATTTATCAAACACCTTTTGTGTATCATAATATTCATTATGCCGAAGCACTTTCTTTTTCTTTAGTTTATCTGTAGGTATAAGGCAACACTCCTTTATGTAGGAAATGTTTCTCTTAGTCATACTCGAAACTTATATCTTGCGTACTACTGCTTTTAATATAATTATTGACTTGTGGCTATCCCTCCACCACTTGTTATCATGGTTTCATTAGTACTATGCCACTACTCTCACTGATATTAAGATAAGTTATACATTATTGCTTTCCTTATCAACATGTCATTGGTTTCCCAAAACCTCTTTGCTATCAGCTTTCCACGTTCCGATAATTTTATCTTTACATATATATCCTTAGGTTTTCTCTTTGAGCCTGTTCACATCATATCGCCTATAACGATATCGGGACTTTCATAAAAACCACTCTTACTCATCCTGTGAACCTTACATTTAGTAAGTATAGCTTTTCAGCTATATCGGCATATAGACCCGTACATTCGAGAATTCGTCAGTTAAACCTTTATTTTTAACATTCTAACCATAGATATTTTATAGACTCCCGACCTATCATATACTCGACTTTTTACAGTTCGCTGTTCCTCAGCTTTACCTGTTAGGGTATATTCTCAGTCGACTTCTACGAGCTTATAACGGTATAGTATTGGGATACTATCCGCTATTCGTAGTATTAGAGAGGGCATTTCAAGGTGTTAATCTATCATTCTACCCTTCAAATTATCAGTTCTCCAGATTATTGTTTTGAAAGCTCCTTTCATTCTTTCTCTAATTTTAGTCTGTGCCTAACCTTTTCAGTTAGGAACGTGTCACACGATTCTTGCCATCTGTGCCTAAGAGTACCTTAAAACACGGGATATCTAGTAATGCTTGACCATACATTCTGATTGGTGGTGCAAGGAAATCCACGACTGAATGAGATACGATAGCCAAGCCTGCTTCATACTTTCTTGCTCGCTTAGCTACATCCCTAAGAAAAACCAAGGATTGTGGCACTCTTGGATCAATCATTAAATAAGCTTCATCAGCAATAAGTAAGACGGGTTCTGTTCTGTCTTTACTCATCTCATTCCAACACCAGGTCAATAGATTAAAATATTGAGTTTTCTTCACGTTATCACTGGCATTTTGTAATGAAAAAGTATCTAGGCAAATGCATCTGGATTCTGCTTTGATACTACTATGTCCACCAAATAAAAAAGAATCGCCACCTATAGCGATATCTTTAAGTAATGTTGACAGTTCTTTATAATCTGTTTCTTCTTTTGACTTTTCTAATATCAGTTCATACAAGTCCTTCATGATAGGAAAATCTTCATTCTTTAAAGGTCTAATATCTGTATCCCAATAAATCTCAAAGTTGTTATAGAGTTCGATTAAGGCTGATTTTAATAGAGCTTTTTGAATTTCTGTAAGTTCCATATAAAGATTGAAAAATACCTCTACATTTTTTAGATGAAGAGCCATTGCACCCAAACCCTCAGCTTCATCTTCTTCACTGGTTGCAGGTATATCTCTTATCTGTAATGGATTGATTCGACCATTACTGCCACCACCTGCATTAATCACATCGCCACCCAACGCTTGGCATAGCTCTCGATACTCTGATTCAGGATCGATAAAAAGAATTCGAGTACCTTTCATATATTCAGATATGGCAAGATGTTTGACCACTGTGGATTTTCCTACGCCTGCCACACCAAGTATGGTGAAATTACTGTTGGTTCTATCGCCACCTCGTTTCCATGTATCTAGCACAACCAGTCCTCCACTGGAATCCTTTGCAAAGTAATACCCTCTACCATCACTGTAGCCACTAGTTGAAAAAGGATAACCACCAACAAATGTACTCATTGGCATGACTCTTTGTAGTATATTTCCTATGTCCTTATGTCTTCTGTAATAAGGTGAGAGGTTCTTGAAAGCTTGCTCTTGAAGGTTAGCAAGAACTCTCCCTTTACATTTAGATGAAGCGATGGCACTCTGAGTTTTTCTACATACTTTTTCAAAATCCTTATCGTCTTTGGATAAGGGCATAATGCTTAGACTCATTGCACCTACCGATTGATTATCACCATCAATACTCTCGATCATTTTATCCCCATCAAGAGCTGCCCGTTCAGCTCGTTGTTGTAAAATGGGATCTTTATTGTAGACAGCATCACTTCTATTGCGGATAATGCTACTGGATATACTATCCATGAAATCACTACCGTCAACGGGGTTGAAGGTTATACTTGTAATGGTTTTAGGAACATTGGTGAGTTTGGATAACCAACCATAATCCACTTTTTGAGGATATTTGACTATGCCATAAACCTTGGCTATATTTTCACCTATTATTAAACTGTTTCTTTTCATTTCAACACCAATGGGTGTTAACATACTTAGCAAGGTTTGATTGGGCAATTTTTGTTTTTCTATTTGCTTTTTCACGATACAGCCACCTCACTTTTTTCATAGATAGAGTTATTGACCAAACTACATAGTCCTACGATATCGCCCTCTTTAAGCAAGGTACAAGGGACACCACAACTTTCAAAACGCCTGATAAAATCTTTGGCTCCTTTAATCAAGTCTTCTTCAACACCATCACAATATTTCTGCCAAAGAACAATATAAAACTGGCGTTCAACAACCTCGCCAGATAGAGCATAATCATTCATCTCAAGAATTTCTTTTCTAAGTAGTGCCTTTTGTATTTGATCGGTACTATCATGAAGTATGTCTGTATACTCTTTGATAAGTGCTGAAATATCAACTGGTCGAGATATAGCTATGAATTTGAAGGGTTCATTTAAACTTGAAAGTTCTGCTGTTAGCATGTTGCATAATGATTCTTTTTCTCTCTCCGATAAAAGTTCAATGGATATGGGTTGAATTTTAAAGTAACTCATTACATAATTATCTTTGGTATATAGAAAGTGATCTTTGATATCCACAATATTAACAAAGTCCTGTGCAGTATTTATTGATATTTTGTTTGACGCCACGAATTTTGTGTAAAAAAAATACCCTATACCTCCGAAAAGGCATAGGGCAATCATTATAATTGGTAGCATCATAGGCATTCCTCCATATCATCAACTAAAGGAATCTTCACATAGTACTCGATTTTATCAAAACGTTTCATGTACTTCTCTACCTGTTCGTCAGTTAAGGATATAGGCTCTTCTCCACCATTATCACCAACTATAATAAAGTTGCCTGCAATAACGTCACCATTGTCAAGTTCTCTGTTACCTTCTAATCCCAAAAGCTTACCAACCTCATTACAAAACATAACTGTGTTATTATCTAAGATTACCAGTTGAGCTTTCCCTTCAACCAGTAGTTTAAAATTTTGATTGCTATTTTTAAATTCAATAATTTCTGGTTTTTCTCCTACTCGAACATGTATACCTTTTATTTTCATTTCGTATCATCTCCTTTATTTTCAATTAATATGGCAGGTCTTCTAAAATAACGAAATCCTTTTGTTTCAGCGTCATCAATAGAAACATTATTAGCACTTGAATTACAATGAGCTACAAGAATTTTGCCATTATCACTTACTGCAACAACGATTCCAATATGATTGATTTTTCTTGTGTTGGGTGCAGCTATAAATGCCAGATCACCTTCCTTTACTTGTACTTTAGTGATAGATGTTGAAATGTTCCACTGGGCTGTAACACCATGTCCAATAGTTCTATCAATGGTCGTATGATCTAATCCAGTATTGGCAAACACCCAAGTTATATAACCACTACAATCTAGTCCAAAGGGTCTTACTGTCCCAGTTGACCTGCTACCATCAGCAGTTACTTCTCTAGGTGTTCCCCATCTATTATCCCAATCTGTTGCTAGGCTTTTGCCACCCCAGAAGTAAGATACTTTACCAACTAAGCTCTTAGCTTTCCCTACTATCAAATCTCTATCAGTATGATAGTCTACTGGCAAATAGGATTTTATCAAATCAATTTCATCATTTATAAGAAACATCTGTCCATCTATCCCAAGGATATAATCACTACTCTGAAGGACTTCCTTTAAAAGTTGATTTTGATCAGTATCAAACTTATATCTTGTAGCCATTTCTTCTGCTGTTAAACTATTAATGGTGATAGTTTTATGATGGATTGTAATTGTAATTATTGATGTATTGCCATTTGCATCTGTCACAGTCTTTTCTTCTCTTTCCTCTTCAATAACCACATCTATCTGATTCATTTCCCAAAAGAGTATCTCCAATTTTTCTTTACTTGCTCCATCGATATAAGCAACTTGCTCACCATTTTCTGTTGTTTGTAAAACACTAAAAAAAGATAACACTTGAACTGAATTATCAATCAAGGTGTTATCTTCACTGCCCATGACAATGGTTTCAATAGAATCCATATCAGGGTCTTGTTGTTCTATTTCAATTTTTTCTTGAAACTCGGTTTGTAACTCTAACATATATGCCTGAACTGAAATGTCTTCTTCACTGCTTCCACCATTAAATAAACTAGAAAATATGATGAATGGTGAAGATAGTAAGAGTAAAATCAATATAAGCGGTGTTAATACAGCTATAAGTATGATCCACCGCCCATTCTCACTTGAACCAAGTTTGCCAATAGTGGTTGCTACTTTTGCTATGGTTAATGGGTCTACTGCCATCTTGCTACCTCCTTACGGTAAATCGGGTGCAAATGACGATAGGTAATCCTTTGATATCATCTCCAGATTTTCCCCCGCCTCACACCGTGCACGAGAGTTTCCCCTCACACGGCGTTCCATCGTGAATTTCAACTGGTATAACAAAGCAGTTATCAACATTAACAAGTTTTCTTAATTTATTTAACTTCATGATTTGAGATTTATCGAGACTTAATGCACTTAATAGACGGAAAATCGTTTCTTCTCTATTTGCGTGTATCAGCTTATGTATAACCTCTGATACGATAGTGAGATTTCGATAGTTATCTTTCCCACCTTGATATCGTGGTTTCTTATGGTGGCAATATATATCGCCTTTCTCCAAGGTTATTTTACTGACAGCACACTTACCTCTTTGTGCACAATATAGGGATAGACGATTATCATTAAATTCTATGGAACTATTTTTTATAGGATTTCTCATTAGATAGTGAAGTATATCCATGTTGACTTGTTCTAATCTCTTATGTATTTGCTCTCTCCCCTTTGGGGTATACTTGTTAATGACCTTTGCTTTTGCCATAGGTTTCTTATGAGATACATAACCGATAGGAACTAGTACTTTATCGCTACCTATAAACCGTAGTTGTTTACTTTTTCCATAGCATTCCTGTATGTGCTTAGGTATGGTATATTTGATTTTCCTTTTGTCTAATTGTTTTCTCTTTTTCAATCTCTCTCGAAGTCTTGCTTTTAGGCTCTTATGAATAGGAAAGGCAATTTTCCTAAAGTCTTCTTGAACACGTGTTGCCATGTTGTAATAATTATGTACACCTATTACAAAAGAGTTGTACATGTAGGTTGCAGTAAATTGCCCATTTCTGTCCTTTGGATATTGAATCTTATATATTAATTCATGGGCTTTTTGAACAATCTTTTCTGCTGATTTTTCAGTGATATGACTTTTAACAATATATTTGGGCTTACCATTGCTCTTTTTCCCTTGTCTTCGTAGCTTTAGTTTTAACCCAAGAAATTCCGAGTATCTCTTTTTTAGATTAACAACCTGTGATTTCTGTTCATTAATCTCTAACCCTAGCCGATTCTTCAACCAATCTTTTACTGCAAAATATAGTTTGTCAGCGTCTACTTTGGATTTACAAAATATTTTAAAATCATCAGCATACCTTACTATATAACACTCTTTAAGGTTTGTTAGTCTCCTAAGCGAACCATATCTACTACTGTTGATAGGCGTTCCCTGTGGATTCATTCCAGTCGCATATTGCTTTTTAGTTGGCATTGATACCCATTGGCTATCAATCCACCAATCTAATTCATTTAGAACTATATTAGATAATAAAGGAGATATGATTCCCCCTTGAGGAGTTCCTTTCTCTGGAAATCCAATACCAGCAATTTCTGCCTTTAACATGGTTGATATAATAGAAATTAAGGTTTTATCTCTAATCCCCATGTGCCACATCTGCTTTAGTAGTTTTCCATGATTGACATTATCGAAGAATCCTTTAATGTCGATATCTACTACAAAGCTACATTGGCTTAATTGCATCAATCTATACGTCTCCGCAATTGCATGTTTTGTACTTCTGTTAGGTCTGAATCCATAACTGCTATCATGGAATTTCGCTTCACAAATAGGTTCTAGTATTTGTAGAACACACTGTTGTATAAGCCTATCCATAATAGTGGGTATCCCAAGTGGTCGCAATTTTGTAGGGTCATTTGGTTTTGGAATTTTAACCCTTTTAACGGGCTGTGGTTCATACCAGCTTAGCTTTCTTTTGACAAGGTAAATAAGTCGTTCATCACTTAATTTAGCTAGATTTTTAATTGTTCTATTATCTGTACCTGCTGTTTTACTTCCTTTATTTTTCTTTAGTGTACGAAATGCTAATCGAATATTTTCTTCGGATGTAATTAATGGCATCAGTTTTTTAAATATCTTACCATCTAAGCTTTTTGAATAAAGTTTGTCTAAAACATCCTGTAAATCATAATATTCAACATACCGTAGTTTTGCCTTTTTCTTGCCTTTTGTTGTCATAGTCGGCTCACCTCGTTGTAATCTGGTTTGCCTTTCTTATTCTTACTCGAACCTATGATTTCTCTGCTTTTGTTCTACTATTTTTCAGTTTTATTCTCGACTAGTGGCTATCCCTCTACTATGTTTCCATAGTTTCATAGGTACTATGCCACCACTTTCAGTTAGATAGAAATGGGTTATACTTTGAAAGTTTTCCCTATTACCGTTTCATAGCATTGTAATCTGCTCCACGTCCTAACCTTACCATGTTCCAATATTCCTATCTGTGCATATATCCTTAGGCTATCCTTTGAGCCTGTACGCTTGATGATACCTTTAATATCATAAGGTCTTTCATGGGCACTATTTTACTCAACCTCACGCACACCGCACTTTGACGGTTACGACATTTCTACCGTATCGACTTCTAGACCCTTTCATTCGGATGTTCGTCAGTGAGCGTCAACTCACATTCTTACCATAGATATCTTATAGACCTCCGGCATATAAATAGCACCATTCACCGCTGAACAGCTTTCGTGCAAAATATATCTTGCTTACGGCTATCCTCTGCCGACTTCACCGAGCTTCAAACACATAAATCATTACATATTTCCATGCTTGTCGGAGTATTAAGGGGGCGTTTCAAGGCGTTACCCTATCATTCCACCCATCGGAATATTAGTTATCATTTCTAACTATATTCAAGTAGTTTAGAAACGCTTCTCTTTTAGCATTACACGGACTTATGCCTGTAATTTTCTATTACAGGGTAATGTTTGTGAGAAAACATGTCGCACCATGCCAGTCATCATAGACTGAGCCTTCTATGGTTACACCGTCATTTAGATTCACTCTTAACATGCCATCAGGTGTCCAACAATCTATGACTTTACTATAAACTTTATATGCTCCGTCAGGATAAGGCAATGGGGTGAAATGGGTTCTACTGTTAAAGGTAGAGTATGGGTTCTCCTTAAACTCAAATGTTCTTCCTCCAGTTTTATCAAGGAGTCGCCAATAGTCATTGTAATGAAATTCTGGAAAATAAGTCACAACATTTTGAGCAGTGGTATAGTGACTTGACGGTGCATTGGTTGTAATCCCTACATCCACTTTGATATCAACACCATAACCACTGGCAATGGTATACTCCCCATATTTTCCTTTTGCAGTAGGATTATGAGCATCTGGCTTTAACTCCATATCTGCTTGGATACTGGCTGTATATCTTGTGTAAGTATAATCCCACTGACCGTAATCTTCCCACCATCCTTCATCAACCCATTTATAACGATGTACACGTTTTGTACTGCCGTCTGCTCTTGTTTTGGTGTAGCATCCACTATGATATTTTTTCCAGTTCTCATGCCATCTATAATTCGCATCCCATACGGCACTATAAATGCCCCAAGTAGCTGTTATTTTATCAGCTTCGTGGGGCAATGCAGGAATTTTAAAATTTGGCATCTTATCTGTTGGTCGTGGATCAGGTGGCATATTCTCAGCTAAATCTTCTATTTTAACTTTAAAACTCGTACTTCTTCCACCTTCTTGCAATCTAGCAGAACTGTTACCTGAAACATTGACATTAATCGTTACTTCACATGGTTGTGATGGGGTTCGCCATTTTAGGAAGGCATATTGACTGTCTCCATTTGGAATAACAACAGGCATGGTTGTTGATTGACCATTGGCAGTAATAGTCACATAGGCTTTACCATCTGATGGATTGGTATAGGCACTTTTTCGTGTATCTTTTTCCTTGTGACGTGTATCAGGCGTAATGTCACCATTAGCAGCTTGAACCATTACTGAGGTAATTACATCTGTATTCACTCGATAAGTATAATCATAGGTTGTATCATTAGGTACAACATCTATCCCATTGGCTTCAAGCATTCGCATGCCAATACCACCACCACTAATGATTCTGTCATCACTCCAGTGAACACCATCTTTCAAAGGACTTGTTACAGGAATACCTACCCAACTTTCTTCAAGTACAATAGAATTAGGGAGATCACTATGGGTCATCCCTGCTACATACTGCCCTGTGCTTCCCCAAAACCAATTGAAGTATCCTAACTTTTGAGAAAGGGCATATTCTGTTGCTGTAAAGGCAATCGGCTGTCTATAGCCACTACTATTAGGCTTTGTGTAAGTAATAATAACGGGTTCATAGACTATGAGCCATGCAACTTTATTTTGATATTTTTCATTTACTTTAACTGGTAGGATGTCTTCAGGTGGATAGTAATCCGTTTTATTATTGATGGTGAACTGTATGTTGCTGACAAGCCCTTCTCTAGTTGTACCACGTTTTTCTGCAATATTATCAATCATATAATTTAAGGTACTTGTATCACCAAAGTATGATTTAACAGAATCTATATTCCCACCATTAGTAATTGGTATTGGTGGTGGAGAATCAATGAGATAATCATTAATGACAATTGGAGATAGATTTATCCCACTAGAATATTGAATTTTATTATAAGGTGTACCATACGTATTATTAGGCAATGTAAATGTATTTGGTACTATATAAGTAGGTTCATTTCCTAATAGTACAAAATCAGATATAGGATTGTTCATATCTGCCACATCGGATAGACCAACATATATTGATACTTTATACATGTATTCAGCACTTCTATAAAACCCTTTTCCATTAAGTGCGCTATTTGTGTTCCCACTACCACTATCTGCATTGTCTTCTGCATTCACGCACATTCCTATACTTAAAATACAAACACATAGGAAAAAACTTATTGTTCTTCGCATTTTATCATCTCCTCTCACAAAAAAAGCCAACTTCTTCAAGTTGACTTTTTAACTCACTATCATATTTTGCTCTAAAACTTATCGCCTGTGTTCGGATCATAATCACTATGTTCTTTACCATCTACTCCTCCCCTATTACCATTACTAGGTACTTCAGAAGGTGGCTTTAAGAATGGATTTTCACTATCAGGTACAACATTTTCTTCTTGTTTATCATCTGTTTCCTGTGGCACTTTTGGTGTAACAACAACAGGGTTCTCAGGTTGTTCTGTTTCTTCTGTTTTGGGTGGTTCGTCGTACTTAGGTGGTTCAGGATTCTCTTCTTCATCACCTTTTTTAACCGTATCTTCACTTTCAGGTATTAGTTCTACCTCAGTATCAGTGATTTCTTCAACTGACTCTTCTCCCGATTCTTTTTCAGGCGATTCAGGCACAGGCGGAACTTTAGGTTCATCAATATCTAATATTATTTCATCATTAGAATTCTCTTCTTTAACTTCTTGATTTTGCTCTGAGTTTTGAATCTCGGGAACATCCACTATTTCCTCTTGTTCAATATCTTCAACATTAACTTCCAGTTGCTTCTTTACTTCCGAGTCTATCTGATTAATTTGTGTAGTTGGCTGCAACCTTTGATATATACCATAACCTAAAGCAATTGCAACAATTAATAGTATTGCAACAACGCTTATGTATTTCATTCTATCTTTCATTCATATCCCTCCGTATTCTTCTTAATACGAGATATTAATACCTCAAGTTTGTTTAACTCTTCATAAATCGTATGTCGTCCTTTTTCTGTAATTCCATAATAGATAATTCGTCTATTTTCGTTCACTTCTTCTGTTACCTCAATAAGTTCTTGTTCTAACATTTTCTTTAACTTGGCATAGGGTGAAGCATTTAATGTTTTTACTTCTCCTTCTGATATGCGAGTAACTTCTTTTGAAATATCATACCCTTTAAGTGGTTCTTTCAATAATGCTAATAAAATATATATCGTTAAATCTGTTTGTCTCTTTGACAACATCATCACTCCTCAAAATATGATTGTTATAACTATAGTTTCTATAATCATCTTATCACTTATTGGTTGATATTGTCAAGAGCTTAGAACTTAGGGGTGAACTTTGCCTTAACTTTTTGTCTCATGACCATGTCAGGTAAATGTCCCCATCCAAATTCTAAGGGAACTCTCAAGACTATATAAGCATCAGCACTAAATTCATCATTCTCGTTCCCTCTAAAAGGTGTGTTTTTTACATTAACAGAAAGATCATAAATAGCGTATTCTTTTTGACTACCTGCATACTTCACATATTCAGCTCCACTTCTCTGTAATCCTAGTAGATTTGATAGTTCTGCATAAACTGCTCCATTATCAATATCACTATTCCAATCAGAACCACTTAAAGTATATCCACCTGCATATCCTTGCCTAAGACCATTGAAGTTGTTATCCCAATTATTAGTTACAACCGATATCATCGATGATTGCACACCATCACGCACCCCCTTTGCAATAATTTTTAGCCTTAAATACTCTGCAATGACTGTAAATATAAGCATCATGACCAACACAATGACACACGCTATAAGCACCCCATTTCCCTCTTTGTTTCTTAATCTTTCCAATAGACTTCACTCCTTCCTGTAGCTTTTGATGTTAGTGTTATGGGAAATGAGCCAAAAGAAAAGAAACCGATATCGGTTTCTAGTGTAAGTTCAAGGCTAAACTCATTATTCAGTTGTATTTTTCCTGATGTTGACCATTCTGCTGTCGGATTCAATCCTGTATCATTTATCATTTGATTTATTTTTGCTGTTGTTTGTGTTCCTATTCTGCCTTCAATTTCTGCGTATCTTACTACTTTGTCGGCAAAGGTATCTAGTTTTGCTTTATTGATGAATATAGGTAGTACGCTTGTTGCAAGTGCTATCATGAGAACCACTACAAAAACTACGATTACTGTATCAATGTAGCCTTCGCCTTTTTTGTTTTTTATTATATTCATGTATTCATCCTTTCTTTAACATAAAGAGACTCTTGAATACAACAACCATAACTGTTATATATTCAAGAGCCTTATAATTAATAACATTTTTTTAAATAATCTTAATTCTAGATAACACATCTCTATGGTAATCATCAATCATCTTCGTGATTTCATGACTATCACTCAAATATTCCTTACTCAATCTCAAAGCATCTATTAACAAATAAATTCCTTCAACTGTCTTATTGGACTGTATATAGAATACAGCAAGTGAATACATTGATTCGATAGTATCTTTATGCCCATTACCTAGTGTCTCTGTTGAGAGTCTTAGTGCTTTTTCCAAAAGCAACTGGGCCTCATCAAAACGCCTTAAATCATTATATAAAATACCAAGATTATTTATTGTGGCAATTGTTTCTGGATGTAATTCACCAAGAATTTTACTCCGCACTTCTAATGACTCCTTTAAGAGTTTCTCAGCCTTTTCCATTTCATTCATTTCACTATAAAATCTGCCTAGATTATTAAGCGAAGTAGCATAATCAGCGCTTTCTACCCCTAAACTTAACTTACGACTATTTTTGGCATTTTCAAGTAGCTTCTCGGCTTCTTCATATTTTCCTAAATTTAATAACGTTAAGCCTAAATTGTTGCATGTAGTTGCAATTTCATTTGGGTCAATTAATGGATGCTTTTCTGTAAGAATTAGCGACTCTTTTAAAAGTGTCTCAGCCTTATCAAAATTGTGTAATTCAATACATAATCCAGCATAATTATTTAGTGAATTTGCTATGTCTCGATGATTAGGATTAAATATTGTTCTTCTTATTTCAAGTGACTTTTGAAAATATTTTTCTGCTAAGTTATATTTACATTTCTTTGTATACATATTAGCCAGACTATCAAGAATATCTGCTACAAACTGATTATCCTCTCCATTAATTGTTTTCTCAATATCCAAAGCTTCTAGCAAGTATTTTTCTGCCAAACTATACTCACCCATATCAATTAATAACGTAGAAAAATTATATAAAGTAGCAATTAATAAATCATTATTCTCTCCGTAATAGTTCAATTTTAATTCAATAACGTCTTGAAATAATTTCTTAGCTTCTTCAAAACGACCCTTCACTTGATATATTTTTGCTAAACATCCTTTTGATGTTAAATATATCTCAAAATTTTGATCATGTTTACTGTCACAACTCTGAATCATACTTAGGTAATGATTCTCTGCTTCCTCATATCTACCTTGATCTAACATTAATCCTGCTAGATTAATTTTAGTTCTGAGAGTCGCATTTGAATCTTTACCCATCAATTCTTCACGTATACTTAAAGCCTTAATTAAAAGTTTCTCAGACATACTGTAATTTGATAAAATCAAGTTATAGTATGTCCCAAGCTGATGAAATAAGTATGATACCTTTTCTAGTTCAATTCTGTTATGATAAGCACAATTAGCTATGACATTAATATGAAGATGCCAAGGCAAATATGAAGACCAGCTATCTACTGATTTCATTTGAAAATCTATGTTTTCATATGCAAAATTTATAAGTGAACTTAAGCAGTCATGATTATTGTCATACATCTGAATAACATTTTGTAATAGTCGATGAATTGAAATCGTATTAGATGAACGCTTTACCAAGGAATATTCGGCTAATTTTGAAATTACCTCATTAAACTCAATTTTATCATTAATAATTCCTGATATAGGTGAATCAATATAATTGGATAAGTCTGTTAAAATACTTAACTCTATATTTTCTGAATATAAATACGCCATCACCTGCATTAACTGTAATGATTTTTTATCTTGAATTTTATTAAAAGAAAGTAACCAAGTTGTTGCTACTGAATTCTCATATTTAACTGGATGGCTTTTTTCAAACAATTTCATTTGGTATTCGGAATACAATTTATAATATTCAATAATAGAGATGCAATGTTTTAGTATATATGCCGCAGCTTGTTCCAATGCTAATGGAAGATATCCTAATTCCTCTACAAGTTTTTCTACTCCATCATCAATTTTCAATTTAGTTCTATTCATCATAAAATCAACTGCTTCAACTTTATCAAACACATTGACCTCATATTTATCTCCAATCATATCCCAGTCGGCAAATCTAGAAGTAATTAATATATTCCCACTCTGAGTAACTGGTATATAATCATATAATTCATCGAAATTACTTGCGTTGTCATACACAAATAGCCAATTACTGTTTTGAGAAGCCCATTCACTTATCATTAATACAACTTCATTAACATCTTCAATTTCTTTGTCAACAAAACCTAATTTTATCAATAGCGAATTATAGCTTTTAATAATCGTACTACTGTCCTCTGATTCTATCCACCAAACAACTTCATAATTCTCTTGAAATCTAAATATGTACTCAAGTGCAATTTGAGTCTTTCCAACGCCACCTAATCCAGTCAATATAAATACCTTATCTGAATCAATTTGGTTATCAAATTTGTCTTTAATGGATTTTAGGATATTTCCTCTTCCAGAGAAATGCCTATTTCTCCTAAATTTTAGGTTTAAAATTTTTTTTGAAGATTTTTCATTATAAAGTCCTGGAAATCCAGATGCAACTCTTCTTCTTTTGGTTTCATCTACGCCAGAAAGTAATTTCTTCTTTGATTCCTCTTCACTAGCTTCAAATAAATCAATGTAAATAATCTGTTTTAAAAGCCCTTCTGGTCTAAACTCACTAACTCTAATGGGTATTAGCGTAGAATTCTTGCCTGTGGGATCTTTTACAAAAGCTGCTTGCCATTCTGATTGTGTAAAAAGGGATTCAAAGTACTTCTCTGATAGAATACTTATTGTTCTATCACAATTAATTGTAGCTTCATGCATTTTTTGAACAAAATTAGATCCTGGATTAAAGTCCCATGCTTGAATTGTAGTTGTATATCCTTCATCCTCTAACGTCTTAGCAACCCAAGTAGCCCACTTCTCATCTGAATGAGTGTAACTAATGAAAAAATCTTTTTTTTCGTTACTCATTTTTACCTCCACTAACTGTAATTATGTAATCACATTAACTTTATAGTTTATAAATTATTGATATTGTGTAGATTCAAAAACTATATCTCACAACTCGTTTAATAATGTAAATCTAATGATTCTCTCTAATTATACACCTTCCAATTTATCCCTGTCCACAACATCAACTAAAACAACTCTCCCATGCTCTCTACAATCTGCAACAACATCACCACAAGATACATCATGACAAAACACCCAAGCATCATCATAGAATACTTTTTAATCTTTGCAGGTCTTTTCATCACTTCTGCCTTCAATCTTTGTAGTTCAAGTTGCTTAAAATCATGTGATAGCATTTGAAAATAAACGATATTATTATCTCCCCGAAGCGTTCCAATAAGCCCTCTAATAACATCCGATAGCATACTACTACCGATTCTTGTTTCAAATCGAGTTAATGCACTTTCTAAGTTACCTGATTTCATATCAGCGATTGTAATCTCTAGTTCTCTTTTAAATATGCCTGTGGTATTTTTCTTATAAGTTTCCAAAATAGCTAGGAGGTCTCGACTCCCATGTAATTCTTGAGTCAACGTATTGACAAATCTGGGGATTTCATATTCAACAGCCTTCTTGCTTTTTTTTAGTTTTTCATCGGCACTGCCAAGTTCTTTATATAATACAAGAATAGCTGTTATTAAGAGAACTGGTGCAAGTAATGGCAATATTAATACAGCAGGAACAATACCCAACAGTACTATCCCTGCTTTTACATAGGCTTGTGCGATAAACACCTCTGGGGTCAATTTAATATTAGCTGATCTTAAGGTCATTATAAGCTTTCTTTTTTTGAAATTTCCAAGCTTAATGAACCTCCCAATCTTCTCTGATAATTCCAATATAATCACTTCAAAAGCATTTGGCTTTTCTATGCCTTTTTTACTCACTGCTAAATAGACTTTATTGGCTCGCTTTGTTGGTACTTTCAATACGTCTAATAAGACTAAAAAAAGCCCTATTCCGAAAAATAGAGCAAACATAAATAGTATACTGTTCAATTACATCACCTCCTGTATTCTACTGGTTTTGATAACTTGATTACACCCGATATGGATACAAATAATACCCCAATACATATCGCCAATGTTCCCTTACCTATAGGTGTATGCATCAACGCATGATACCAGTCACGATTAAGAAAATAGATGAGTGGTATATTTCCAAGTAATAAAGCTACCATCATCATGAATTCTTTAATCGGCTCATAAAGCATGTTATCTAGTTCAGATGATACAATCCTCATATCTGATAGCTTAGATACAATTGGTGTTAACGTGGATTTCAAATTCTTATCTTCTTGGCAATCCATTATGGCATCTACCCATTCTCTGAAAACATCGCTATCAATCTTCTCTCTTAATTTTTCCAACGCCATATTAATATTAGAGTTAATGAGTTTGGTATCTGCTAAAAAAGCATTGAAAATATTATAAACAGGTTGATTGATATAATCTATATTCTCTTCAATAGCAGTTATAATACTGTCACACCTCATATAAGATGTGGTAACCACTGATAAGACTGTCTCTAACTCTCCATTAAGTTCATTTTTCCACTTGGTGGATATAAGCTTAACATACCAAAAGGGCATTAATGCAAATCCAACACCTAATATCGGCATTAATAATTTGTTTCCAATTAGTAAAGCGAAGATCATTCCTACCACAGACAGGATCAAAGATAATGTTGTTATAAAGTAAAAGTTATTTTCACGTCCAGTCATTATTAATATTTCTTTTGTTTCACGTAGTAATCGCTTTATTCCTTTTGACTTCTTTTTCTGAGTCACATTTAATACCTTTAGTCTTATACTCACTCGTGATTTCTTGGGTCGGTATGACTTTAATTGATTATAGATTTCTACAGGTGATATATCTAGAAGTACCATAAATCCCACCACCAACAAAACAAATGAAATCTTTATTAATCTATTCATCTATCACACCTCCCATGAGCTGACTTAATTCAGCCTTTGATATACCATTTTCTAATAATCTCTTTTGCATAACTGCCGATGGTCTATTCAACATTTCATATTGACCAATGATCTTTGACCTACCATCAACCTCCATATTGTCAACCACATTGTATTTATATAGTGTACGAATCTCCCTGCTACCATCTTCTTTAATCAGGCACTCCGTAATCTCCATGATATGCCTTGTGTTATCCTCTAGCTTTTTACAGAATGCAATAATAGGAAAAGCTTCTGTTACAAGGTTATACAATGTTTTTTCATCCATATCATATTTTTGCTTACATAACGTCACCATCCTGTAATAAGTTGCTACACATGAGTTCGCATGAATAGTTGTTGAAACACCATGCCCTGATCTTGCAGATTCTTGGGCATAAAAAGCCTCATCACTTTTCATCTCGGCAACACATATATAATCAGGATTAACCGTAAGGGCAGTCTCTAACAATTTTGCCATTGTGATCGACTGTTTAGGGTCATCACTTTGTCTTGTGACTGTATGAATCACGTTATTGATGACCTCGCCTTTATCGTTCTTTTTTATCAATGTATACCATCCCTACATTGAAGCTAGGGTAGGTATTTTTAACGATAGGTAAGTCTTTGAAATTATCTCCAACTTTTCCCCCGCCTCACACCGTACGTGAGAGTTTCCCCTCATACGGCGTTCCATCGGTTATTATTTATTCTTATTAATTTTGATTATTCAATTAAACTTTGAAGTTTCCAACTAAATCACGAAGCTTATTAACTTTCGACAAAGCAGTGGTACTAAGATTTAACTTTCCTAGATATTTGGCTATTGTATCATCGTCAGTAGCATGTATCAATATATGCACATCCTCTTTAAGGTAAATTAGATTTTGATATTTATCTGTTCCACCTTGACTTTTAGGGGTTTTATGATGTACATGCATACTTCCTATTTCAAGTTTTTCATGTGTTATTGCACATTTCCCATTTTGCGCTACATAAAGTGATATTCTATTATCATTAAGCTCTATGCTCTCATGGGCTATAGGTGTTTCCATTAAGTACTTTATAATTTTATGGTTAACATTATTTAATGTAGAATGTATTTTTATTCTACCTTCTATTGTAAAATTACATTTGTCTTGTGAAAACCCTTTTGGTATTTGAAATCTTATTAATGATATTGGGAATAGTGCTATGTTGTTTACATAATATACTTTTCCTTTGTAATCACCATAATATTTAATAAAAGTTCTACTCTTATTACCTTTCTTTGTACTATTGTTTCTAAGCCTGTTATAAAGGTTCTTGCTTAAAGGAAAGGCTATTCTTCTAAAGTCAAGATATACTCTGGTAGCTACTTTATAATAATTATGTATTCCTAATATAGTAGCATTATACTTGTTTACTGTCTGTTTACCAGGGCTATGTTGTATATCCTTTATTCTTTCTTTCAGCGTCTTTGTAATCTTTTGCTTTGCTTTATCTGATATATGTGATTTAACAACCCATTTATGTGATTTTCTATATACTTTCATTTTTGTCCCCAAGAACTCTGAGTATGATTTCTTAAGGTTGACCACCTTTGATTTTTCCTTATTAACTTCTAGATTAAGGCGATATTTTAGCCAATCTTTTACTGCACACATCATAATCTCAGCATCTTTAATATTTGTGCAAAATATACGAGCATCATCCGCATATCTAACAATAAAGCATTCCTTTAGATTTGTGGTTTTTAATGCTCTATATTTATGCCTACTTGCATATTGATATCTTGTTGGCATGTATTCCCACTGACTAGCAACCCACCAATCAAGTTCATTTAAAACTATATTTGATAATAAAGGACTAAGTATACCACCCTGTGGCACACCTTTTGACTGTACACCCATTCCTTTAATTTCTGCCTTAAGCATTTTAGAGATAATACATATTAAATTTTTATCTCTTATTCCCATGCTATATATTTGTTTTAATAACTTTGAGTGGTTTACATTATCGAAAAATCCTTTAATATCTACATCTACTACATAATAGAAACTACCATTGTTACATAGTGTTGATGCTCTTGCTAATGCATGATGTGTTCCTCTATTTGGTCTAAACCCATAACTATGTTTATAGAATTTAGCTTCACATATTGGCTCTAGTACTTGTAGTATGCATTGTTGGATTAATCTATCTTCAATTGTGGGGATTCCTAGAGGTCTACTACCTCCATTAGGTTTTGGTATCTCAACTCTTTTTATTGCTTGTGGTTTATAGTTTCCTAATCTACTTTTTACATAATTAATCAGCTTTTGAGGATCATTTACTCCAATATCAATGATATTTGTTTTATTAGTCCCCCTTGTCATGCTCCCTTTGTTTTTCTTTATATTTCTAAAGGCTAGCATTATGTTCTCGTTGCTGGTTATTATTTGCAATAGATTTTTAAACTGTTTTCCATTTTTACTTTGTTTATATAGGTTGTCAAATACATCTTGAATATTGTAATATTCATTATTCCTAAGTTTCTGATTCTTGAGAACTTCTCTTTTAATTGTCATAGGTCGGCTTTTTCTCCTGTAGGATTATTTTGCCTCTCTTAATCTTACTCGAACCCTATTAGTTGTTGTTTTCAAAATTAATATTTTATTATAATAACTGACTAGTGGCTATCCCTCCACTACTTATTATCGTAGCTTCATTGGTACTGTGCCACCACTTTCACTATAGTTAAAGCAAGTTATACTATTGTTTTCATTGCTACCACTTCATCAGAATTTAGTCCTCCATGTCCATAGCTTACCACGTTCCGATAATTATATCTTTGCATATACCCTTAGGTTTTCTCTTTGAGCCTGTTTGCTTGATATTGCCTGTAACAATATAAGGTTTTTCATATCAACCAGTCTTACTAAACCCCACAAACTACACACTTTGGTGTCATTAGCCTTTCGGCTAATCCGAATTATAGACACGTACATTCAAGAATTCGTCATTCAAGCGTTTTGCACTTGAAATACTAACCATAGGTATTTTATAGACCCCCAGCCTATCATACACTCGACCACCTCTGGTTCGCTATTCCTCAACTTTACTTGTTAGGGTGTACTCTCAGCTGACTTCACCGAGCTTATGACCCTTATATGCTAAATCATATAACGCCATTCGGAGTATCAGGGATAGCGTTTCAGGACGTTACTCCTTCATTCCACTATATCTAACCATCAGTTCTACTAAATCAGAACTTTCACGTTCATTATTTAGTGCGTAACCTTTTCAGTTACGAACGTGTCGCACAATTAAACTCACGAGTCCCATTTTCAATGGTGAAAAGCCTTTTATTATTGGGCAAAGTTGATAATACATAACTCATTAAAGTTGTTTTACCGCTAGATGTTGCTCCTGTAAAACAGATACTCTCTCCATATCTATGTGCCAATGTCAAAAAATCTAACATCTCAGCACTGGCTGTATCATTCCTAATAAAATCCTCTTTTGATAGCTTTCTTGGATTAATGATACGGATTGATACAGTTACCCCTACATCTTTATCTACAATGCCTTTAGCTATGGCTGTGATCCTTATTTTATCACTAAGATGACCAACGACAATGGGTTGTGAACTATCCAAAATCATACCACTTTGATGAAGTAATCTTCTAATGACATCCATTGCATGGGTTGGCGAATTAAAATGCTCATCCGCAGGTTTTATCTCACCATTAGAATAGGTCACCTTGATGTCATCAAAGCTGTTTACATTGATTTCTTCTATATCATCTCTTTCAAGGTATTGAGTTAGGAAGCTGAATTCAGCCATTTCCATATACAGACGTTCAATCAAGCTATAACTATTGTATCCATCTACCTTTAATTGATTTTCTTCTATATACTTCTTGATATAGGACTTCAACTTAATTTTGCTTTCAACCACACCATCATCTGTTATCAAAATGGCATAGCTCTTTGAAATATGTTCCTGCACACGCCTTAAAACTTCTGTAAAGTCCATATATTTACTCATAATCATCTTGCTCCTTTTCTTTTTTTCTTCTTAGCTTTGACAAGAATTCTCGGATTTTAATGTACAATTGCTTTGGGGCAATTCTTTTCTTTTTTGATCCTTCTTTACGCTTCTTAACCGTTTTATTAGTCTGCTCTATTTCTATTTCCTCATCTGAAATTACTGACAGCAATTTTTCTAAATTTACATTATAACTTTCGCTTTTTTTATCCTTTAAAGCATTTAACAAAAGTCCCTCCCTGTACTGACCCACAATTTCATCTAAATACGTCAACTCATAATCAATGTCCCCATAATGATTCAATATCATGGCTCTTGGTTCGATTTCTTCTAACTTACTCAACACTTTTATGTGATTATTTAAGTTATAAGATTTATCCAATAGCAATGGTAAAGTTGATTTAAAATAGCTGACTGCTTTTAAATCACTGCCACATAATCGGATAACTTGATCTGCTAATTTTAGAGATGCTTTTGAAAGATGATTTAAGTGAAGGATTGAAGATACATCAATAATTAAATAATCTACCACATGGGATAAATTAACGATTAATTCATTGGCACGATATTCTGTATAATCGGCATAACTCGCTATGTTTTCACCTTGTCTATATCCTAGAAAGACAATATTCTTATTATCTTTTAGGGTCAATAGGTTCTTTAAAATATCCTCTTGGGTTAATGTCACCATTTCTAGTAGCTTCCCTAAAGATTTATCCTCTTCCTTCACAAAGGGTAATATCACGCCCATCGGTGGAGCAATAATATCTGTACACAGCACCATTACATTATTATTCTTTGAGAGCATCTTTGCTAGTTTCATTGATAGAGTTGTTTTACCACTATTAGGACTGCCCCATATTGCAATTATCTTACTCAATGATTTCTACCTCCCCCTGGTCAAATTCATCCTTTATACTCGGTTCGTCTGTGGATTCTTCAAGAACTAAACGTTTTAATACTTCATCTTGTTTCATTAAAAAAGCCTTTGTATTATCGTCATTCCCACGATATACAAAGGCTAGATGTATCTTTCCGTTAGTTTCTAGGTCTGCAAGCATAAGGGCTTGTCTTTCAGATACGCATAATGTAATTGTTGTCGGTAATTCTTTTTCCTCTCCTTCTTCTGTTTCATTTTGATTGGTATCATATCCAGTACCTAATGTAACAGCAAGCACCTTAATATATTTGAGTTCTATTGGTGAGAGTGTTTCTTTCTTATCACCATAATCTGCCACATAGACCGAAACAATATCTCCCATTTGTAGCTTCCCTGATAGTCCACTGGCAAAGGTTCTTAGTGTTACGGATATGGCTCGTTTATCTCCTTTAAAATCTTCAAGGTATCCATATTCAGCTATTGGTACATCTGATAATTTTGATGGCAAGATATAATCTGATTTTTTCATATCGACAGTTACATACTTGCCTATGATATTCTCCTTTTTTTTAATAACCTCATTAGATAAATTGTATCCACCTACTTCAACGGTTTCGACCATATTAGATGTAATTTCATCACCTATGGCTACGTCCTTTGTTAACCTAACGATACTTACTTTGCTTGATACTGCTTCATTAAACATTGGTGTTAAACCAAAGCAAATAAAAAGAGATAGCACAATACAGGCTATCCCTAAAATGGTTCTATTTTTTAGTAACTTCAATCTATTTCCTCCCTATTTAATTCAATTTAATAATTAACCTTTCTTTTCAGTTTCAATATTGGCACTGCTTAGTAGAGTATAAAAATAATCATATATACACCATTCTTTGCTGAAGTTAATTTCCAAATACTCTTTTGCAGTCTTAAATTCATTTTGTGATACAATATTATTATCTAACATAACAGCTAAGCAAAATTTATTTAATTTGGCTTCTTGCAATAAACGGTCTCCATATTCTTTGGCATCAAAATAATCTTTAAAGTCCTCTTCAAAAAACTCAGGGAATTGACTTATCATATACCCACAGAAAAACTTGTATTCATCGTCATAATAATAATTTTCTCTTGCGATCTTAAATGCAACTCTTAATAAACTATTAACCTTACCTATTAATGATTCTAAACTCGGTGCAAATCTCCCCCATTCATCTTGCGTATACCACATACAATACATAAAATTATATAATTCTTCCTTTTTAAACCTAGAGATATTATATTTATTCATTTTTTTTATTTCGCAAGAATAGTGATCCCATTTCTCTTCATTCAATAGTTCATTTATAATCATTATATCAACTCCTAACTAAAACATTATATCATGAATAATGATGTTTGTTATGTATAAGACTAAAAAGCTAAAGGCCTATTAATAGGCCTTTTCAGCTATTTATTTACCCAAGCATCGCTTATTCTCCAAAGTGTTTCACTTACTTTTTTAAATGTAACTGTCACTGTTTCACCTGCTATATTGAGAACTCTTTTTGTTGCAGAGCCATAACTGCTTTCAGAGCCTTCCTCCATAACTTTTTGAACTACTTGCCTAATTTTTTCCCAAGTTACTGATCCTGCAATAATTTTATCCCAATCATGTTTTGGTTTCTTGATATGATTTTGCTTATTAGTATCATTATCCAGCGCATCCATAGCATCATCAATTAGTTCTTGCTCTGACATAACAATCGTTCCTGATTGAGAATTGCTATTAATCCAGTCCATTATCTTATTATATAACCATCCACCAGCAAGTGTAATTCCCCCTATAACAATTACGCCTGCTGTAACAGCTAATGCTACTTCCCCTATACCTGGAATTGCATAAATAACAACTGCTCCTGCAGCTGCTGACCTAGTAGGTGATGAATTCTTCGATAATAACTCTTCATCAAATTCATTATTTTGAATAGTGCGCATTTCAATTTCCCAAGCAAGCTTTATATCATCATTTAGGGTAGTTTTAACTTGTGCATTAGATGTATTTACAAAAACTCCAGTTAATATACAAATAGTCAAGACATAAGATATTGTTCTAATAAATAAATTTTTCCTCATAAATATTAATTCCTTTCTTCTTTAATAGTTTTTATTGCTTGTCCAAAATTACTAATGGGCAGATTTTTTTCTTATGCTGTGACTCTAGTCGTTCGATATTTTGTAATAATCTGGTCAATAAAAATATATCCCCCCCTTTCTTCTTGATACAATTATAAATTATATTACTTGAAAAATTTGTAACTATATAGAATGAATTCGTAATTTTTTATCTTGATAATTTTTTATTTTTTGCTATAATATTCAAAATAATATAACAAAAGCATATCCAATTCCAAAATAAGACACTAACGCAATTTTTCTAGTATAATTCAATCTCATATACCAAATGTATATTATGTTTACTAAAATTCCGAAAGCTAGTCCCACGCTACTTCCAACCAGCCCATTAGAAAATCCAAAAAAAAACGAACAAGCTCCAACTAGCTTAATATCGCCACCACCCATTGACCCTTCTTTTAGCAGTGCCACTACCAAAAATGGCAGTGGCACAAGAAGCAACCCTAGAATAGAGTCAAACCAATTCACCCGAATCAATCCAAGCAATATAATCATCACATGAACCTTATCAGGAATAATTCGTGTTTTTATATCGCAATAACTGGCGTAAATCAATACCACTACAAATAATACATTTTTTATCATTAACATAGTTGTCACCTCACAATATACTCATTTGCCAGTCTTCCACCATCCTCTGTATATTTGCTACGAATATAGATACAACCACTTTTTTCTAATCGCCAAAGATTCTTACGTACAGTTGTTTTATGTATCCCAAGAATCTTACTTAGCCTTTTCTGTGATATCTGAACACCACCTTCTCTATCTGCTAACTTGCTCAGGAGCATATAAATCATTTTCGCAGATACTGTAGTCTTTATTTCTCCCACTACTTTAAATTCATTAATCCTATCCACCATGTCTTCTCCTCTCCATCCTATAGACATATTTGTATTTCTTTTGTCCAAATTGATATCTAATAATAAAGCCCATTTGATCGACTACTGATATATTGGAGTTGTCCTTAGTTAACATAAGAACTGCTCCTGATACAGCAACCAACATAAATACAATGGTGACCACCGTATTTCTTGTTACAAAGAATTGCAAAGTATCTATTGCTCCTGCCACTAAAGTAACTAGAATGGTTTTCATCAATTCTTCCTTACCATATCCATTGAATATTTCTTTTCTTAGTTTTAATCCCTGTGGGATATATAATGGTTTTTCTCTTGCCATCTCATCACTCCTATGTGTAATAGCTGGTTATCACGTCTTTTATCACATAACAACTTTCTGCTAGGATATAAAAGACAATCACGTTCCTAATCTTCTTTTTATAAGCCTTCTCTAACTCTTCATCTGTTCCCATCATCACAAAGCAATAAACTACTCGAAGGACTGTGCCACTACGAATGAGGATTAGGAAGACATTAGATAGTTCTTTTAATATATCCATCCTCCCACCTCCTACTTCTTAAATAGTGCCTTACCCATTTGATAAATTCTTGCTGTAGAATAAATCTTATTACTAAGTCCTCCACCTTGACCACCTGATATGATTAAGAATTCTTGCAAAAACTTCGGTGTTCTAATGGCTAGTACCATACTAGCAACGCCCCAAAAAACATGGGCGTTGAGCATAAGCCCAACGCCGAGTTTTGCTAGTACAATCTGTACAAGGACTGCCAGTGTACTTTGAAAGAATTTCTGTATGTAGCTTTTAAATAGATTGCTATCAGCTCTATCCATTAAACCTACACAGGCAAGGGGCAACCCTATCCTTAGAATCATAATCTCTAATCCTCTTGTTAGAAATTGAATATATAAAACAAAGAAGCAAATGAAGAATATCAGCGATACAATACCAGTAAACAATCCTGCTGTGGCTATACCTGCAATGACGGTTTCAAAGGATATGGGCATTCCTCCTGATATAAGTAAGATTAACTCATTAGACATATCTTCTATGATGGTTGCAAGCCAACCATACATGGTTGGAAAGCATATACTGGTGGCAAGTGCCTTTAGAAAACCTATAAATAACGTTGAAGGTTCATCTCCTGCATCACCATCATGCCATAGGATGTATTTGTTGAATCCATTCTTTAGGAATTTGAGAATAATGAGAGATATACCAAAGGCAAAGAAGATATCAAAGATCGGCTCTATGGCATTAATACCAAGTAGGGTGTCCATATACCTTTCAGCATAAAGCACCATTGGTACAAGCCCTTCTAAAAGGGTGTCTACATAAATGAGACACCCTGATAAAATAGCACTTATAAGGAGCATAATTACAACTTCCAAATGTCCGCCTCCTTACATTTTTTCTCTAGCCTATTCAAAATGATAAAACACTGAATAAGTAATATTGCTTTTGTTATACATGCAATTGTGGTTGGTATAATAATAAAACTCCAACTCGCTGTAAATACCCGAAGTTAGAGTTTTGTTAAACGTAATACCATTTTTCGTTCTTTGATAACTGAGTTGATCCCATACGCCTGTTTTTATATTATAGCCACGTACACGTCCATAATCATCCCCACTATGACCACTTACTGGTGGTACTGTAAAGGTGTATTTTGTGATAGTTGCTCCCTCGATGCCTTCCTCAAGAATGACCGATTCGGGACCAGTTAAGGTCATGCCACCACCCTTATTAGGGTCAGCAACAAAAAATACGATAGCTGTCCAAGGTGATTCAGCACCTGCACTATCTACTGCTTTAACACGAATTACATTTTTACCAAGTGGATATGTTGCTGACTGAGATGGTCTACCTTCCCAAACATAATTAATATCATCTCCTTCGGGATCAGTTGATGTTGCTGTCACAGTAACTTGGGTACTCGGTAAGACACTATTACCACTAGGAGTTCTTGTAATAATGGGTCTACTAGGTGCTTGATTTGAGACAGTAAAGGTTAATTCTACCCACTCTGAATACCCACCATATTCGTCCTTTGCTCGTATCTGAATGGTATGTGTACCAACACCATAGTAACTATCTTTTGTCGTTCCTTGAAACTCATAGATTAGCGCATCATCATTAGAATCAGTGCTATTGGCGTTGATATTCACTTTGAATTTATCATTATTAGATAACCTAGTCACATCAGCCGTAACGATTGGTGTTGATGGTGGATTATTATAAATAGTAATGTCCTTTTCTGATATAAATACTCTACCTGTCGCATCTGCGACTTTAGCACTCAATGTGTAACTACCTGTGGTATTAAAAGTTAACTTCCCTCCATTATCAGTAAGTGTTCCTTCTGTATATGCATCTAGTGAAACCAACTCACCTTCCTTTTTCAACGCCCATAGAATACTCATATCATTGAACTTCTGCGCACTGACTGACACACTTGTTCCAACATGAGCTGTCTGAGGAAGTGTCAATTCTATGTTAGGAATGGGATGAACTAAAATAGTTCTATTGCAAGAAAAAGTTCGACCTAAGTTATCTACCATTTCTGCTGTTAATTCATATTGTCCGTCTTCTATAAAACGGATATTACCACCCTGTGCATCCAGTGTACCTTCTGTAAATTCTTCTAAATTCTCAGAGTTGCCATCTTTAATAAGATGCCATTTTATAGGTAGCGTATTCGTATCTCCAGTAAGATTAAAATCAATGATTTTATCCGTATGAGTTGCTTTGGGCAGTTCAAATTGGATATTCAGTACAGGATGTACTTTAATGCTATTTGTGGACTCAAAATCAAAAATACGTCCAGTATCATCTGTAACTTTAGCTACTATTTCATAGTCTCCCGTATTTTTAAATCGGATTGTGCCAGACTCATTATCTAACTTTCCGTCTACATAGATATCCCAGTCCTGAAAATCATGGCTATCCTTTACCATCCACTCAACTGTTAGATTTTCCATATGCTCAGTAATTGTGGAAATCGTAATGGGCGTATCCGTATGAGCATTATTAAGTAAATCAAATAAAACCTTTGGAACAGGATAGATAACGATAGATGCTGTGTTTTCAAAACGTCTATTAGTATTATCCGTAATAGTTGAGGTTAATGAATATGCGCCCTTATCCTTAAAACGTATAACACCACCTTCACTTGTAAGTTCTCCTCCAATGTAATCACTGAGAGTTACGTTTTCACCATTACGAGTGAGACTCCAAATAAGGGTTGTATCTTCTAAGGATTCAGAAGATACTACATTAAAATTAATATTTTTATCTGTATGTGCTTTGTCAAGAAGCTTAAAACCCATATTTATGGTTGGATAAATGATAGTGGATGCTTCATGACTATAACTACGTTCTTTTTCATCAGTGCAAGTTGCTATGATGCTGTAGTTCCCTTTTTCCTTTAAAGTAATGCTACCGCCTTCATTACTAAGCATACCTTCTATAGCCGCATCCCATGCTACATTTTCGCCATCTTTGACTACCGACCATACAAGGTCAAGTTCCCCTAATTCTGTCACCTTTACATCTATTGAAATGGGTTTATCAGTATGGGAATACTCTGGTAGTTCAAAGGCAATGTTAATCACGGGTAAGACTATTAAACTTTGAGAATAGCTTGTCGTCTTACCATTATAATTGGTCACTGTAGCAGTCAATGTATAGTTGCCTTTTTCTTTGAAAACGATGCTACCACCATCTTTTGTGAGCCTTCCATTGATTTCTTCTGGGAGCTTAAGTTCTACACTGCCATCGCTAGTTTCTTTGGTAAGAGACCATTTTAGGGTACTGGTATTTTTGCATATTGTTGTTACCTTGATTTCTGTATCCGTATGCACCTTATCAGGCAGTTCAAAAGTTACCTGTGCTTCTGGATAATAGACATAGTCATCATCAGAATGATTAGATGACTGTTTCTTTTTATTTTCTTCTTCCAGTTCTTTTTTAATCTTCTTCAAGGCTTCTTCTTGTCTTAATAAAAGTGCAAAAGCTTCAGCTCTTGTCGTCTCACCATCAGGACGAAAAGTACTATCAGGGTAGCCTTTTATCAAATCATATTTTGTTGCAAGATTGACAAATGCCTTATCTACTATAGCGATCTCATCGTCATCTTTATAAGGTGTTCTATTGTTTAACTGCTTTGCTTCTTCACCTTTGTCAAATGATCGTACCATCATTTTTACAATCTCTATTCTTGTAATTGGCTCATTAGGCATAAAAACATCGGCATAGTCTGATGGATCAAGAATGCCGATATCAATAAGTATTTCAATGTTTTTCTGTGACCAATGGTTTTCGATATCTTTAAATATAGAGACTTCATCTTTAACATAATGCTCTTTACTCTCTGTCTGCCTAACCAAGAGTGCTGCAAATTCCCCTCTTGTAATTATTTGGTCTGGTCGAGCTGTTCTGTCAGGAAATCCTGACACAATCCCTTTTTCCATAAGCTGAGTAATAATTTGCTCTGCCCAATGCCCTTCTATATCAGAAAATGTTAGTTTCTCAGCATAGCTACTCCCAAGTGAGAGTAGCAGCATTAATATCAATATATAAATCATATTCATTTTATTCTTCATAATCTACCTTTCCTTTCGTATAATTTTTATGGACTACTGCTTAACCATTAAAATTGAACATTTCAATAATTCTTTGTTTAAGCTGTGGTAGTACTACATCGCCGATTAATGCATATAGACCTGCAAGTAATAACGCACCTAATACGACACTTATTAGAACGGTAATTGCTGTATTTAATGCACCTTCACCTTTCTTATCTGCTAATACCATTTTCCCTCTTAATACTAAATTCATGATTTTCCATTGTAATTTTTTCATTATAATTTCTCTCCTTTTGATTGATATTTTGTATCTAAAAGCATTTGCTTTTAAATCAGTTTTAATTGATTTGATGCTACTTATTAACTATTGATAGTAGCCAACAATTAGATTGATAATGGCACTACCAAGGACTGCCCCAATGACAGATATAATCGCTGTCATAATACGATTGTTCCAACGCTTTTGATCTTGCTCATCTGCCCCACTTCTTCTGATAAAGAAGTAGATAACAAGTAGACCTCCAACAATAGGAGCAAGTATCATTAACCATGTAGTTGCGTCCCTGATAAGAGCTTCTGTACCTTTAGCGATTTTACTGTCTCCCACTGGACCACCTGTAGCAAATACAGGGGTACTAAAAAACAGCACTTGCATCATCACAAGCACTGCTAATCCTTTACTTTTAATTTTATCCATGAACTAATTTCCTCCCATCTGTGCATACATGACATTTTGATTGCTACTTTTAGCAGTCGATTTTTTTAACTGGTCTTTGTGAAACTCCCATATATTCCATAGATCAATGGTGTTTACGCCTTGCCTTTCTTCTCGCTCCCTCTCACGATATTGTCGAATTTTTCGGTTATGTTCTTTGTTCCCAAGTCCAAAGAGTTTATTGAACTGCCATTTACCTAAGTCAGGTATGGTCATCATGGCAGGATGGGTACGAGAAGTCACTAGAGCATAGGGACGATTAATCAGTTTTATTTCATCTGTTGTGAGTAATGCCCTATGAGTAAGATTAGTCGAATGAGATGTAGATGGTGTGGTATATTTTCCATGAGAACTGCTAAGGGAATAGGTTGATACCGTATAGTTCCCTAACTTCTTGGATATTTCTTCGAGTGTACCAACATCATCTGCCTGTAAATAAATCCATGTCTCACAGTTACTCTTAATGGTTTGAGCAACGTCCTTGTTATAGATTTCATCTAATTGGGCAAAGGCTTGGATGAATAAAGAAAACCTTATACCACGCCCACCACCTACGGTTAACTTATTGGCAAAGTCAGGTATCTGTGTGAAGTTACCAAACTCATCTAATAAAAGGTTCACTCGATTAAGTAATCGTCCTCCTCGATCATCTGCTACTTTTACAAGTGCCATATAACACTGATTAACAAAGAGACTGGCTAAACTATAATAGGTTTTTTTCTCATCAGGTAAGATAATAAACAGTGCTGTTTTCTTATTACTGATATCCCTTGGGTTAAAATCACTTTCATTGGTCATTGACCATATAAGAGGATTAGTAAAAAGTCGTAAATTAGTAAGATCTGCCGTAAAGAAACTTCCCTTCGTTTTAGATGGTGCAACCTCTGAGATAGCAAGTAACCCTCTTGCAGGATGGGTACTTGGAATGGTATTCAAATAATCTTGAAGTGGCATTTTGCCATTAACCGTTTTGCACATTTCAGATATAAAAAAGTAAACATTGCTTAGGTTCTGATATTTACGGTTATGTGCGCCATCATTGATTCTGTTATCATAAACCACTGCCATAATAGCAGCGGCGATGATACTGGCTTCACCATTCGACCATATCTTTTCATTGTGACTTTCTTCTGGTACAAGTGCTTGCGTTAAATCCCATGTGGCTTCAATGGCTCTTGGGATATTGTCTTCATCAATGGCATCAATAATCGGCTGTAGGAAGTTATACCGCTGAGACTTAAGTGGATTTTTAAAATCAAGAGCATAAACTTCATAGCCTAAGTTTCTAAGATAAGGTGCTGTGTAAGTAAAGAGTTCTGATTTAGGGTCACTAATAACCATACTCTCTCCTGCAAGCCCTAAAAGACCGATACTTTCTAAAACAATGCACCGTGTTTTACCACTTCTAGTTGCCCCAATGCATAATGTATGAATATCATCATCAATATAATAAACAAGCTCTTTACGCCCCTCCCTCTTCATGCCAATGACCACACCACCAGTAGCTACCTTTTGATTTTCTTTGGGTTGCGTATTTTCTTTTGATGTGGCATATATCCTCTGGTTTTCTTCAAGGATTTGATCTTCGAGATTTTTAATTGTTTCTTCTTGTTCATCACATTGAACATCTTGCTTTTCTTCTTGGGATAATGCTTCATCTTTTAGTTCTCCCTTCTTCATAGCACTTACTTCTGTTTGACTTTGTTTTTTAAGTGATTTGATGGTATCGTCGTCTTTCTCTAGCACCACGGATTTAAAGTGATTGTCCCTCTCTTTATCTGTTAGCCACCTTGCTGAACCAAATTGTCGTTGTCCTGCTGATACTGGTGTTTTTATGAGTGGTGTTATTTCTACAAGTTCACTGTGATAGGGTCGATCATTTAGCAAGTAATAAAAAATAGCCCCTAATAGAATCACTCCATTAAAGGCTAAAAATAAGAGCAGATGTTGTTTATCACTTATCATACTCCCTACAATGGTACTTAATTTAAACCATTGAACGTACCCAATTTCTCTTTTTAATAGAAAATGAATATTGGTGGTAAACAGAAGGTTCACACCTGTCCCTAATATGAATATACCTACACTCAGATACAACTTTAGCTTTTTATCCATTCACTGCATCACCTCTTTTCACACATTTTCTAATCATGCAATAATACTTGATATGTTGATTCCCCTCCTCATCTTTTCTTTTCATCTTATGCAGCAAATACATACAGTTATCGCATTTGCAATTATCATTGGTAAATGTAATACCTATAATCGCCACCTCCCTTACATCTCATGACCACTTTCTTTTTCCCAGTTAAGTCCTGTATTTTGTTTGGCATTTAAAATATCATCTGCCCTTGATGCATTCTCCATCTGACTTAATGGATAAGTATTTTTATGATCCATACCGCCATCCATTTCAAAGAGTTTTATGGCAGACAATAAGCCCTCAAACTTTGCCTTTGATACTTGCTTGTCTAACTTGACAGCATTTACTTCAAAGCGTTGTTCGAGGGCTTCTTTAGTAAACCTCTCTGGTGGATACAGTTTTCTATTTCTGCATTTCTTCCCATCTATGTTGGTAAAGGTAATGTACTTTCTATTATCTGACCATTCAGTTTCATAGCCTAACCGCTTCAGTTTATCAATAAAATCTTCTCTTGACGTGGCATACCTTTTAGCTTCGCTCACAGCTAAGAACAGTTCATGTTTCCAACTGTGTCCCTTTCCCTTGGTACGATATTCACCACGATTGATGTGGCTACCTTTCTTACCGTGAGTTACAATCAAATCATAGCGTCTACAGATTTCATCTGAATAATCTTTAAGTTCCTGTAAATCTTCTTTGCTCATTTTCCACTTCATGCCTGTATAGCTGTTGACCGTGTTCAGAATAAAATGGGTGTGAAGATGTGACTTATCTGTATGCGTTGCATAGACTATTTGAAATCCTTTGAATTTATCCATTAACAATAATTCATCAGCAATAGCTTTAGCTGTTTCTGGTGATATGGCTTCACGATTAGAAAAGGACTGAATGAAGTGAATATATTGTCTACCTGTTTCTTTATTATAATGTCTTTTGGTCATGACAAACTCATTAAAGGCATTATCAACATCACAGTTAAAACCACCATATAGACCAAAGGCTGTTTTATCATTACGAAGAATATAGTCTATGGCTCTTCTTAATCCTGTATACGTTTTGTTCCTTCCGTTAATGAATTCAATAATTGCCATATCTCATGTATCTCCTTTTTGATGGGCTGTACATCAATAGTTGTTAGCTTTCCTTGATGTGCCAAGATCAGGGCTTGATTTAAATTGCTCCCTAACTTAGATAATTGGTGAGTATGCTCCTTTAAGCCTTCATAAATAACAATATCCCTCTCAAGGGCTTGGAGGGATACATACTGGCTCATATTCATTTTGGCTTTCTTGGCTTTTCTTTCAATCTGTCGATACTCGGTATCGGTTACTCTTAGTCCAATAAATCGTTCTTTTTTTATGGTCATCACTCCTCACTAAATACAAAAAACTAGCGGCATCATAACCACTAGCATTCATTGTTTTGTTCATTTAATTTTTTCATGATTCTCATACCATCAACTTGACCCTGTAAATAGATTTGATTGCCTTCCAGTATGATAAGAGCAGAATAGATTTCAATAAATTGTTCTATTAAATTCTGCTCTGGCTTCTGCAATTTCTTTGAAAGGGTTTCTATCTTGTCGTGTAGCTGTCCAAATTCTTTACGTAAAATGGAGTATTCTACACTATGTTCCCTTAATTTCTTTAAAACTTCTTCTCTATATTCAGTAGAGAACTGTTCTAAGCTTTCATAGAATAACTCTTCACTTACAAAACCACGCATCACATTCCCTCCCTAAGTATGATTAAGACCATTTTAATTCTTAACCTTACTAGAAGTCTAGTTATGGTAGGAAATATTTGTGGGTTTGGGCAACGCCCAATCTTAAGGGGACTGGGGATATCCCCAGCAAGCAACTTTGTTTAACAAAGTGGAAGCTTGCCCGCAGGAAGGCAAAGCCTTCCGAGGATTGCGGTTTTGTGGGATATTGGAAAGTAAACAATGAGTATCATTCACTTCTCCCAATGTTATTTCATCACATAACTATTGAACAATTAAGTTAGATCTTCTCATATATGAATTTAATTCTTCAATATTGCGATTGAATATTTTACTCATTAAATACTCTTCTCTTCTAACAATATTAGTTCCCAGTTTTGGTATTGGTAATACCGCTCTAAAACCATCCACCCACACTAAACTAAAACGCCTTCTTATATTCCCATCAACAAATAATTTGTAATCATATCTATAGGCTGATTTATCTGGATGACATGTAGCCCAATCTTCTTGAAATGCTTCTCTTTCATCATAATCATTCCAACTTATCTTGATATTCGGATTTAAATTAGATATTGCTTCGTTTTGGGACTCATCAACATTCCACTCACCACGAATAGCCTCGATGATATTACCCTCTTTCTCATAGACATAATTTGAATTACTAATCAACAACTCACTAAATTTAATTAAATGCTCTATATAATGAATTCCCTCATTCATTTCTCCAATTATAAAAAATACACGTATCATATTATATATTCCATATGTACCACCTTGATTAATGATGTACTGAACTATTGCTTCTCTCGTTTCTTCTTTTTCATAAAGAACAGCGGTAGGAAAATGACAATATTGCACAAACTCATTACCAAAGTATGATGGATAATTCATTTTGCTAAATGTATCATATAATTTAGTCAGTTTGCTATCTAAGCTGTATTCTATTTCTACTAAATCACGCCAAAATTGAATAGATTTATAGGGCGCATCATTAACTCTACAAGCATAATATTCTTCTATATTCTCAATGTTAATACAATCCATATCATACTCAAATATTTCTCCATCACTATAGGGAGAATAAGCAGATACATTATATAGATATCGTTGTAAAAATTCACTCTCAATGTTACATTTTTCTATAACCCACTTAAGATGTTCCATTGAACCAGCATTATCTGAGGTTTTATTTATTGTTTCTAAAACGTTATATAGTTGATGACATTTCTTCTCCATTATATCGGCATCGTACCAGAAGCTTTGATGAGCAAGATACAAACACTCCGGTAATGCTCTACTCACTAATTGCTCTGCTCTGTAAGCTGGTCTTACCATACTATTATCTATACCGTAAATCAGCAATTCATATTTTTTATCAATATCAACACTATCATACATAACTGCTAATTGAAATATAGATTCGCTCTGACTATTATATTCATCAATATCGTCTCTTAAGGTGTCTTTTAGAATTTTATCTAACAATCCTTTATTTGCAACCTTTTCAAATAGATTCTTATTAGATTTATAAATTGTAAACAACACTGTTTGTATATATATAATGCTCTCGTAATTCAAGAGTTCTCTCAGAAATTTTTTCACCTGCAAAGGATCAAAATTAAGCTTTGAAATAAAAACCCCTAACATATGAGAATGGTAATATCTTAACCATCCATTATAGATAAAATTATATGGCTTAATTACTTCCAACCACTCATCTAATATTTTTCTTGTATCATGATAATTATTATAAGCGATTCTAGTGATCTCCACTCCTAACTCAAACTCGCTTAATTTGTATCTACAATTATCTTTTTGTAGAATTGCTAAAAGTATATGTAACTCAATATGTCTTGACCATGATGGATAATTTCTTTGGTTCGCTTCATTAAATGCTTTCTTCAATTTTTCCTGATATTTATCTTCATCACTTAAAAGAGTATATATTGCTAATGTATTAGTGTAATATTTTTCGTCCTTATCCTCAATTCTATAAATTAGTTTTTCTCTAAATTCAATAGCTTCATCTGTTTTTTGTAACAAGATATTAATATATTGATGTTCTACTAAGTTATAGGATAATACTTCTAACATGTATATATCCATATTCTCAACTAAAGTAGACAAATACTTCAACTCAAATTCCAAAGACGTTCTGATGAAGGAATGTTCTAGTTTATTATCATTTGCAACATAATCCATGTGTTTTACATTACTATCAGTTAACTTGGACTCACTTAATAACTTCTTGTAAATATCATTCATGCCTTCATTTTTAATATTATATAGATAGTAACAAAGTCTCCCAATATTTTCATGATTTACTTTGACTGTTTCTATTGAAAACTTTTGCTTTACAAAAGGACTTATATCAACACCATTAGTTCTATGATATACCTCTGCGAAATCAGGAAAATTCTCTTCGGTTATAGCATCTCCAATATTCAAATTATCATTGCTTAGTAAAAACTCCAATTCTTGTTCCTTGTATGTTGATAATAAATATAAAAATGTATTAGAATACGAATAATGCGGCTCTACATACATATATGATTTATTTCGTCCAATCAAATCATCTCTATATTCTTTTGAGATATAATACGAACCTAAATACCCTTCTAAGAGCCTTAACGATAAACATTTATAAGTATTTCTATTTAATTCTGATCTTTTTAGACTTGTCCTTAGGAAAATATTTATCATGAAATCTCGATTAGAAAAGAGTTTTAATTCTCTTAATATTTCTGGTCTATCATAATATTCTTTTTCTATTTTCTGATACAAAAAGAATTCTTGGAATCTCTTATGTCTAAACGACATATTCGTTTTTGTACCTTCATAATAACTTGCTTCAAAAAACAAATCTGTCAATGCTTCAATAATTGTATTAATATCACTAGGCGATTTCACCCCAAAGTTTTGCTTAATTATTTCTTGAGCTTTATCTAATGAAATAGAATATGAGAGCTTCTTTTGCATTTGAAAAGATATTTCTTGGCATATTTCACATATTTTTTCTTGCTTAGGTTGTAGTAAAGAAAGTTCCCTAAGTTTTGAATAAGTTCTTATCCAATAAAATATAGCTAATTCAATAATTTCTATTTTGCTTGTTGTAAAATCTACATCTTCTATATTTTCCCACAAAATATTAGCTGAGAATATATCATCTATTTCACTTATCAGTTTTCCATTTTCAAGATTCTTCAGTTTTTTCTTTTTAATATCATTATTCTTTGAATCAAAGTACTTTTCTATATCATTAAATTTTAGTTTATCGAAAATATACTCGTTCCATAAAAATTCTTGTCTAAAATACGAAAGATTACTTGAATCTGATCTTGATGAAATTACTAACCCCTTCACATCATTTCGCTTTGATAATTGCTTAATTGAATGGAGTATCTTACTAGCATCATAATATGGTACTTCGTCTAAACCATCAAATAGGTAAAAATATTTATTTCTTTCATTTCTATAGGATAAATCATAATCAGTCAATCTTTCTCTAATCAGATTTTCAATATTACCATTTATACACTCTCTTAACCTTATAAATACTGGAATGCATACACATTCATCCTTCTTAGGCTTCTCAAAATAGAATGCATTAAATTTATCTGAAAAATCTTTGTAAAGTTTCTTCATTGCAACAGATTTTCCAGTTCCCGCTGCACCTAATATTACTGCAAATTTATCTTTCGTCAAATTTGATATTAAGTCTTCTACAGTCCTTCCATTTGTAAAACTTAAATTTAGAAATTCATCTGATTGTAAAAAGGTATTATCTTCAATTGAAATAGCATCTCTTATAAATTCCCATTCTCTTGAATCGGAAAAATACATTTTATATAGATCTAGATTACTAGATTCTTTAACCATGTCTAGTATATTATCAGCTTGTAACCACTTGATCTCTATGTTATTTTTTTTAGCAATACGTGCTATATCTATTCTTGGCGTATCAGATCCCGAAAGTATCTCCTCATCAGTACAGACATGGCTTAATTCGGCATTTGTGTAAATATAAATAACATCTAATTTTCCTTTAAAATACTTCACTGCTTTTTTTAGTGACTTTCTAACCTGACGATATTTCGTGTCATTACTTTCACTTATAAAGAATTTGCACTGTGCTCCATACCATTTCTTTTCATCTTTATCCTCGACAGGTTGAAATTCTAATCCCGCCTCATTTATATTATAACTGTATTCATATGCTGTCTTTTTTCTATCTCGAAGAAAGAGAACTCTACACATGTCTTCAAAAGCTTTGGTTCTATCTTTATTTTTCCTATTAAAATCATACCAATCAGCTCTTACCAAAATCTATTTACTCCTTTCTAAATTATTTTTCAAAACTCAACTCCTTATATATTACATATTATACCATGTTGAAATAATAAAAAATAGCCTGTCAAGCAAGCTACTTCAACAAATTCAACCGATGCATCAAAACAACACAATCACTATACCCACGCATATAAAAGAAATCACCCTCAAATTCCTGCACATCCCTTAAGTCCATCATATAATCTCTTATACACTGACTTTGTTCCTTAGAACACTCATCCAATGCCTTAAAAAATTGCTCTTCTCGTTCTTCTAACGAAGCAACTAATTCAGCATAATGAGGAATTCTTTCTAGCATATTTGCTCTTGTTGAATCCTTCATTGACTGAGTGAGCTGACACAAAGCATCCATAATATCCATTACATCGTTTATGTAACCTGACATACACACCTCTCCTTTTCCTCAAATAAACAAATGAAGCAATACTATTTAAATAGATTAAATCGATGTAATAACGCAATACAATCCCTATATCCACGCAAATAGAAGTGATCGCCTTCATCACTGTGTTTATCCATCATATCCACAATGTATCCTTGTATCACTTTTCTCCGCTCCATTGGACACTCCTCCATGATTACACGATAACGTTCTTTCTTTTCGTTTAAGGATGTAACTTTTTCTATATAGTCTGAATTATGTTCTATCATCTCTTGCTTTGTTACATCTTTTAAAACCTGTGCAAAATCACATATAGCATCCAAAACATCAACTTTCTTTTCATTACAAATAGGCATGTTCACCCCCTCCTTTTCTACTCTAAGAATAGATGAGTGGGGGCTTTAATGTCTAGAAATCATCACAATAATTTACATTTCTACGCCTTCCTCTTGTCCCGCAACATATTCTTCTGAAGGGTATTGTTGCATCATCGCTTGGTAGTGCTGTTTGTAAACCTCTTGGTTCTGACCTTCTGGTGTTTGTGGCTTTTCAGTTGTGCTAATTTCATCTGTTTCTTTATCGACACTCTTTTCAACAGGCTGACTATTTTCCTTTTCATCAGTTATTTTCTTGAAGAGGTTTTTTTTTAAGGATTCAATATTTTTTCTTGATATCTCTGCTTTGCCTTCTTCATAGACCTTTCTTATGCCTTCTATCTCCTTAGCTCCCCTAACTCTTCCATTATCTTGTTTGATACACTTAGTTAGTAAATCGAGGGGCAATTCATTCTCCAGTCCAATTCGTACCTCCCGCATTTGTTGTGGCGTTAGATAAGACTGATTGATAAGAAACTCTACTTGCTTTTTATTTAATCCAAGTTCAAAGCCTTTTCGTATTTCCATCATCTGCTCTGGCAATAAAGTTGGCTTAGCATACATCTCAACTTGAGCATTGCTAAGATTCCCCTCAAGCCCTAGACGAACCTCCTTCATTTGCATGTGGGTTAGTGTAGGCTTATTGGCATAAAGTGCAACTTGTAACTTGCTTAGTCCACTTTCCATGCCTGTTCTAATCTCTTTCATTTGCTTGTCATTTAAAATATCATGGGCATACATTTTAACCTGTGATGTGGCAAGTCCCGCCCTCAAGCCTTCCATGACTTCACCGTACTGAATTTTATTAAGTTCATTACATGCTAGTTCTTTTAAGCTCTTTCGATAACGTAACTTTTCCCATAAATCTTTTATAACACCCATCTTAGTCCTCCTTTCACATGGCGATTTCTTCGCCTTTTCCTTGTTCTAAATCTTGCTTCTTGTCAAGCACTTTATTTTTATGAAACTGTATTAAGTCTTCATTGAAATCCTTGTTCTCTGGAACATGTTTTGTGATATAAAATCTATCCCCGTAACGTTCTCTGATTTGTTGTGAAAAAAAATGACCCTCATCGTCATTGTCTAGACAGAGGATCATCTTCTTGATGTTTGGATATTTACTTGTGTAATAATCAATGGGCAGATAGGATGTACCACCCATTGATAGCATATGGTGTTTAATAGGGTTTACATTGTGAAGCTTTATTAAGCTTAAATAGCTCATTAAATCAATGGCACTTTCAAAAACAACAAGCGTATCATTACTGCCCTTTCTATGAAAGGGATATGTTTTATCTGAACCCCATAGGTCTTTCCTAAATCTTTTACTACCTGTTCCTCTAAGGCTAATAAATTGTGGCTGCTTTTCTTCATCATATCCTACAAAGACACAGTTTTTTCTTTCATCTTCATAAAGTTGCTTGTTCTTCACAAATTCTTGGACAACAGAACTATCTATCTTTCTTGTTTTAATGAGGTAGGCAAATATATGTTTATAGGTACTATTTTTCTTTGGTGGTATGAGTTCACCTTTTTCATCAATATCCTTTGGTGGTGGTTCAATAAAAGGTAGTTCATCATGGGTAATGCCTAATAGTTCTTTAACAGACTCTACCCATGTTTTGCCTTCAAGTTCCATGAGAAATTGTATTGCACCGCCACCTTTACCATGAGAAAACCAGTTCCACTTGCTACCATCTGCTTTGATGTATAGTCCGCCGTAATGTGGAATCTTGTACGATCTTGGCGTCACTTTTTTAATGTCATATCCTCTACTACTGGCTAGGGCAACAATGTTAATGCCACTGGCTTCTCTAATCTGTTCATCGGTAAATCGCTTTTCTTTATACATGGCTCACCACCTTACAGTTCCAACTCATCTTCATCATCTATTGTCACAAGGTTTTCTTCACAAACAGATTGAAGACGAATTGGCTCATAGCTTGATTTATTTAATACATGCTTTGGTAGACACCCTTGATTTGCCATTGATGCGTAATTGTTTCCACCAATAAGAATATGGTCGATGACCCTTATATCTAGCGGATCGAACACGTCAACGATTCTTTGAGTCACACTAATATCCTCACATGAGAATTTCAATGATGTACCTGGATGGTTATGAGATAAAATCATACCCGTACAATCATTAGTCACTGCAATTTTCAAAATATCCCTTGGCTTAACAATAGCCATATCAATAGTACCCTCTGAAACAATCCTTGTTTCTATGACACTGTTACTGTTATCTAAAAAAGCTACCATGAAATGCTCTCTATCCTTCATGCCTCGTAGTAGTGCTAAAAAATATGCACCTGCTTGGCTAGGTGTTGTGAACCTTATACGTTCTTGACTCTCTTGGAGTTTTAATGCTCCATAAGAAGCTATAAATTCATTGAGCATGTTAATCTTTTTAAGTTGTCTTTCACTTGGTTCAATAACCATTGGATGTTCAAGGATGTTAAAGGGATTATGCTCTTTAGAATAACGCTTAATCTTTGTAATAGAAATCCCTGTTAAATCCCTGAGACTCTTATAAAAAACTTCTGAACACTCTATTCTTTTAGCCACTTCCACCACCCTTTCCCTTTTGCTCAGTAACCATATTCAGTACAAATTCTTCTGCAATGTTTCTAAGGTCTGTTAGCTTTGTCATAACCGGTTCTGATAAATCGAAATGCTCTAAGCTCAGTAGAAATAATCGAATACCGATTAATGCCACAACATTTTTGATTATTTCTCTTTCTTGTGGTGATGGTTCAATTAAATAATCAATAGCATCCATCAAGGTTACTCTTTTATCATCCATCATCTTCATCGCTCCTTTCAATAATCTAGCCATCACCTACAATGCTTCACCATCGCTATATTGCTCTACTATCGAAGCTGCTTCCTTTACATCTTCATCACCTATAATCGTATCAGCTTCCTTATTCATATCCAATAAATGGTTCAATTCATTTTGACGTTTTAGTATGCGTTCCAGTGTTGATTGATGAGCAAATGGCTTTTCCCATTCTTCCTTTGCTTGATTCTTATTACGAGTCAATTCTTCAATGGTCATTTCATGCTTTTCGATTCTCTTTTCAAAAGCTTCAAGGGTATTTTCTAACTTAATCATGTTGCCGTGAGGACTATCAGAGAATCCAATGAAATAGGTCTTACTGCCATGTAAGGTCATACCTTGTTCCATATGAAAAGGACTCTTGGTAATAGATAACTCAAAGCCTTTTAGATTACCAACAGTACGAGTCTCACCATCTTTCATGCCATTAAGAAGTGCTAACATGTATGTACCTGCCTTTTCTCTTTCATGAAAGACTTTACCTTCAATGGTTACTTTGAACTCTGTGGATGTATCCATATCCCTTTTCTCAATATCCTTTACAATACATTCAATGGCTTCTTCATGTCTTTTGATTTCCTGTGGATACCGATAGAGAAACCGATCTTCAAGAGAATACTTGTTACTGTCATAAGCACCTTTTAAAAGGGTTAACCTAGAAACTTCATTATCCACTTCCATCTTTTCTTTAATCAAAGGATTACCTGTGGCAATGGCTTTTACCTCAGCATAAGACAATACGGTTTCATCAATATCCTCAGCACTTCTTGATACCGATTTAGAAGTCATAATCTGAGATATAAATCGCTGTTTATTCTCCACCAGTTGCCAGAGGTAAGAATCAAAAGTAGATTTGGTTACATACTTATAAATGTTTACTTCCTCATTTTCATTTCCCTGACGAATTATGCGACCTTCTCGTTGCTCTAAACTTGATGGTTTCCAAGGGCAATCAAGGTGGTGGAGAGCCACAAGCTTTGATTGAATGTTCGTTCCTGTTCCCATTTTAGGTGTTGAACCAATGATGATTCGCTTATTGCCACTACGCATGTCAGCAAATAGACTTTCTCTTTGGTGGTCACTCTTTGCATCATGTATAAAACAAATTTCCTCAGCAGGGACGCCTTTCTTAATCAGTTCTTCTTTTATATAGGGATATACTGAAAAACGCCCATCACTTGTGGGCGTTCCTGTATCAGAGAAGATAATCTGTGTTCCTTTTATTTCACTGCTCTCCATGTATTCTTGAAAAACAGCTTCTATACAACGATTAACTTTGGAATCAGGGTCATTTGGTGCTTCTGAATCAAGGGTTCTTGGATCAAGTCCTAGAAGCCTTGCTTCATTGGTCACCTTCAACATGTTATCTATTCTTGGGTCAGCACCGCCCCTTATATGTTCTGCCCGTTCTGCAAAGGATGCCATCATTTCATCAATGTAATCATTACTCTCAGCTACTATGACCTTGGACTTGCCACCCTTTAATTTAGGCACTGGAAGATTGAGCATATCTGCCGTCTGTATGTCCGCCACATTCTTAAACATGGTCATAAGTTCAGGTAGATTAGTAAACTTAGCAAATCGATTCTTAATGCGATAGCCAGTTCCTTCTGGGGCAAGTTCTAAAGCTGATACTACCTCTCCAAACTGTGCTGCCCAACTATCAAAATGCTTTAATCCTCGGCTTTCCAGTTCCTTATTTTGAAGGTAGCGTTGCATAACAAATAATTCTGTCATGGAGTTACTGATGGGCGTTCCTGTAGCAAATACAACACCTTTTTCACCGCCATTTACCTCTTGAATATATTGAGTCTTCATAAGCATATCACTAGCTTTCTTAGCTTTTGATTGTCCTACCCCACCTACATTACGCATCTTAGAAAAGACTGCACAATTCTTATAATAATGGGCTTCGTCCAAATAAATAGCGTCCACACCCAACTCCTCAAAATTAATCACATTATCCTTTGGAGTATCATGTAAACGCTTAAGTTCAACTTCTAACTTTTTCTTTTCTGCTTCCATCTGTTTTACTGACCAGTTCTGACCTTTTTCTGACTTGGACTGGTCAATACCATGAATCAGATCATTAATCTGTTTGTGTATCATATGTTCTTGTCGTTCGATGGATACGGGGATTCTCTCGAACTGGCTATGACCGATAACAATGGCATCATAACTGCCTGTAGCAATTCTTGATACAAACCGTTGCCTATTCTTCTTTTCAAAATCCTTCTTGGTGGTCACTAATACATTGGCATTGGGATAAAGCCTTAAAAACTCTGATCCAAAATCTTGTGTGATATGATTAGGCACTACGAAGATAGCTTTTTTAAGTATCCCCATACGTTTCTGTTCCATACAAGAGGCAATCATCTCAAAGGTCTTCCCTGCCCCTACCGTATGTGCCAGTAAGGTATTGCCACCATAAATGGTTCTCGCAATTGCATTGACTTGATGGGGTCTTAGTTTAATATCGGGATTCATTTCAGGGAAGGTTAAATGACTACCATCATATTCCCTTAATCTAATGTTATTAAAGTTTTGATTATAGAAATCCACATACTTCTTACGACGTTCAGGAGCTTTGAATATCCAATCTTTGAAAGCTTGCTTTACAAGACTTTGCTTTTCCCTTGCGAGCATAGTCTCTTTTTTATTTAAGACATATTTTACTTTGTCCCCTTCTTCTACTCTATCTTTCACCGTCACATTTTTAAGATTCAAGGTATCCTCAATAATATAATAGGCATTCATACGCCTTGTACCAAAGGTTTCTTTAGCAGATACAGAGTCTCCATCTAGCCCTTTACCATTGATGGTATAAGATGTGTTGTAATTGTTGTAGGATAGACAGATTTCATCCCTTGCACCTGATCTGTTCTTATAGTAATTGGGGGTTTTAAGCAGTTCATAGATAAACTGTTCATAGTCATGATTTTCAATCCATGTAGTGCCAAGTCTTACGTCAATTTCACTGGCATCTAGGTCTTTGGGTTGTACTTTCTCTAAAGCTGTTACATTGCCAGAAAACAACTCAGTATTTATCTCTGCATAGACTTTAGCAAATTTCAGTTTTTCTCTCACATTACCTGATAAGTATTCATCGTATGTTTCATAACCAACATAGGGACTGTTCTCATCGTATCGTACAGGATTTAAAAAGATTTCTCCATTAAGTTCATGAACAATGTCCTCAACATCTTCATCATAAAGTTCTGCCATATAGGGTAAATCAATTTCACCTTTTTCATTTAAGGATACTGACAAAGCATCTCTTGCCGTATCAACAGAAGTAATCTTCTGACTAGGCTTAATGGTTTGTTTGGTAAAGATATCTGCCTTGGTGATTTTTTTATCTTCATCCATAACCTCTAATGAACAAAGTAGAGGATAATCGTTGTCTTCTCTAAAGGCTTGCATATTCATTTTTGATGAGATTGCCTTATACTTTTTTACAAAAGCATCATACTTGGTATTAAGGATTTGTTGTTTCTCTTTTAGAGCATCAAGGGTGCAACCTTCTACTTGCATGTTGATAATATCCCTTGTAATCTCTCTTAGCTCAATCATACCTTTAATACGTTCTAGCTTCTTACCTGTGATATCTAACTTTCTCATATGGCTGTTTTCACGGTAATAGAGAATACTATCTAAGTAGGCATAGGTATAATTCTTTACATTAGGATTTGCAGGTATTAAACCGTCTTCCTCTTCATCTTCACCGACTTCTCTTACATAAGGCTTGATTGACCCCCTAATAGACCTAACAGCCCCATTTAATCCTTCTTCAAGGTTAAAGGTTTCATCCTGAATCATACAGGTGGTATAACGACTGTCTTCACCATACATCCTTGTATCAAAGACCATCTCACCTAAACACATATGAGGGTTGTCTAGGAAGTATTGATTCATAGGTACGCCATTTTCATTCTCTCCTACCTCAAGCCAACTTGGATTCTTTACCGATAACCGCTCACGCTTTTGCAAGAACAAAATATCTGTGGTTACATCTGTTCCAGCCACTTCTTTAAATGCTGTATTAGGTAAACGAATAGCTCCTAGTAGTTCTGCTCTTTCTGCAATATACTTTCTTACACGGTCATCTGCTTTATCGAGTGTCCCTTTAGATGTAACAAGAGCAATGATCCCATTTGGTCTGACTTTATCAAGGGTTTTGGCAATAAAATAATCGTGAATGAGAAAATTATGTTTGTTGTACTGCCTGTCATAGACCTTGTAATTTCCAAAGGGGATATTACCAATGGCTACATCAAAGAAATTATCTTTCATATTTGCCTTTTCATAACCATCAATTGTGATATTGGCATTTTGATAAAGTTGCTTCGCTATACGACCTGATAGATCATCTAGTTCCACCCCATAGAGTTTGGAATCTGTCATGTTATCAGGTAAATGGGAGAAGAAATTACCTATACCCATACTCGGTTCTAAAATGCTACCACCAGTAAAACCTAACTGATCCAAGACTTGAAACATGGTATTAATAACTACAGGAGATGTGTAATGGGCATTTGGTGTAGATTCTCTGGCACTACTGTACTCATCTGGAGACAACAACTGCTTTAATTCTTGGTATTCATTTGCCCATGAACTATTATGGCTATCAAAAGCACTGGCAAGTCCACCCCATCCACTGTATTTAGCTAAGATGCTTTGCTCCTCAGCAGTAGCAAGGCGATTTTCTTCTTCAATAACACGTAATGTCTTGATGGCTTCAATGTTCTGTTTATACTTGGTCTTTGCACCACCAATTCCGATACCATCTTCAGGTTTGTAACTGTAATTGATTTTGGCGATTATATTTTCTGTTTCTACGGCATCCTTAGTAGCATCTGTGAGTTCATCTTCCTTAACTACTTTGCCATCAAGATCATTTGATGATTCAATTGGTGAAGATGGCTCTTCATTATGTGGTTCAATAACATTTTCTATATCTGAATTCCTTTGAGCATCCGTTTTTGAAATTTCTACATCTTCACTGATTTCACTGTTCATTAGAAATGTATTATTATAAACCATTGTTTCAATATGCTTATAGGCTACTTCCCATAAATAACCGTAGGTGCTGTATGTGCCATTCTCAAGTTTAGCAAGCAAAAGATTATTGGCTGTAGTTTTGAACATATAGTTTTCATCTTCTAGCTCAAAAGTAATGTTTTTTTTCATGAGTATATCTTTTACGGACTGAACCTTTTCATCATCTGAATCGGTACTACTCAAAATATATTCTTGGATTCGTTCCTTCTCATCATTTAAATCAGGTACATGTTGTATCACTTTTAAATGCTCATTAGGATTACTTAGAAAACCAACATTCCCATGTGATTCTTTTTCTTCAATTACTTCATCCTCTGGTATATCATTAGTGGTAACTAAATCTGTTTCAGTGGCTTTATAATTCTTAGCACTCTCAATATCTTCACCCGTATTATAAGGCTCTTTTATTTCTCCTTCTGCTGCCATTACTTCAAAGAGTTCTTCCTGCCATAAACTTTCCTTACCATTACTATCAAAGGTAATACTTTCATTGTTGTAATCTAGTAAATGTGCTTCTACTGGCATATATCCTTGAGATTCAATATTGCCTAACCATGTGCTTAGAAAATCATTAAGCTTTTCACTTAACTGAGGTGACCATTTGTTATCTTCCAAATAGACTTCTTGATAAATCCCTAAACTATCTTGCTGAAAGGTTGCCGCCATAATGATTTCTCTTTCATGATCTATTATGAGTTCCATATTAGGGTCATACATCTGGTCACCGTTCTGGATAAAATAATGTCTCATAGCAATTCGATTATAATCTAGTCGCTCAATCGTTAAGTCCATATAACCCTTAGATTTCAATTTAAGAAAACTATAACGTCCGTTGATAATACCTGTAGCAAGAGTGCTTAAATGGTCATAGTTCTTCTGAGAAATTGCTTTTTCTTCATCTACATAATCAGTACTTTTCGTGGCAATAGATTTAGACTCTGCTTCTCTTATTTCATCTATTTCATCAGGAATATCATAATCACCAAGTACTATAGATTCTTGTTCATCATTAAGTGGAGATAGAATATCTCCAGTATCAGTTTTAACTTCTACATGACTTTCTTCTAGAATACGCTCTTGATTATATGCTTCGTCAAACAGAGTAGGCTGCCTTTCAGTTTTAGGAATAGGCGGTTCTTCACCTTTATATCGTGGTTTAAAGTAGTCACCACTTTTAATAAGCCTCTCAATTCCTTTAACAGCTTTTGACCACGTTATTTTGATTTTTCGTCCATCATTGAGTCGAAGTCTTATACTTTTACTGTCATGATCTTGGAAACCTATAGTCTCAAATTTCTGAACAGATGGATCATCGCTTATGTTATATGAAAGCGTTCCACCTCCTGTACCATATTCATTTTTAAGAAATTCAGCCTTTTCTTTTGCTGTGGCTTTACCCGCAAAGAAATCTACAATTCTCTGTTTACCATTTTGAAAACTGCTTCCTCGATTGAGTTCATAACGAATCAGTTCATCATCTGTAATATCAGCCAAAACAAAAGAGCCATCGTATGATGACTCCTTAGTTGGTGTTACCTCGCTTTGTAAATGATTTCGTGAAGGACTATTTCCTCTGCTGAGGTTCTTATCATCTCCCTGTGTTTGTAGCTCTCGTAAAAGTTCTGTGGGTTGGGAATGGGGTCGGTTTTCAACATTTGTTCCTGTAGCACTTCCATTCGCCCCTGTGCTTCCTCGTTGACTTTCTGCATGATTTCCATCAACGTCCCCTCTGCTCTTAGCAGGCTGTACCTGTGAGGATATTCTTCCTTCAGATAATTCATGGCTCTCATGCCGTACTGCCCTATTTCCTGATTGCTCCCCGCTACTTCTAGTACTGGTTCGAGAAAGCCCTGTGGATTCATTTTGTAATCCAGTTCGACTGGTTTCATGACTTGCACTCCTTTCTTTTTCGATAGCTTTTATTTCTTTTTCAATATCCCTTAGAATTGATTCCGATAGGTTACTAACCACACTCCCTAGCCTAAAGATAAAAGCCTTTGTATTAAAATAGCTAATTACCTTAAACTCAGGTTCTACTTCCATACCACATCGTATAGCTGTCATAAAGTAAATGCTTTCTGTAAGTGTTGCTCTAAATTGTTCTTTAACCTTTACTGGGTCAAAATTAGATAATGGACTATTTTCAACATCTCTTTCAAAGCCACGATAAATCATTTGCTCCCACTTATCCAGTTCCATTTCTGTGGCAAGTCTCAAATAATCAGCTACTGTATCAATAGGATACTCTTTTTTTAGCAGATTCAGAAGAAGTGGTGTTTTTTCTTTATCCAGTTGCCAGAAAACAGGATGACTAAAACGATTTTCAACCCTCACTGTTGTATCTTTGATGTCAAAATAATTCTTTAAAGTTGGAACGCTTTTGCTATTATCAAAGACAGCTATGGACTTTGCACCCTTCTTAATCCAACGCCCTACTTTCTGATTCCATGTTTTCATATCGGCAACGAAAGTAGCATCAGGTCTTTGAGCATAGATAAGAACTGCATCATCAAAGGTATGTTTGTACACTCTAGCATGGAAGGTTAAGAACTGCATCCATTCTTGACGGTCTTTCACAATCTCAGAAAGGGTATAGTCATAAATATCCTTTACCTTGTCATATCGCTTCAAGTCGTCTCTCCTTTCATAGCTCCATTTCTTCACCATTTGTATTGGCTTCAACTACTTCTGCCACCTTCAATGATTCATAATACATAGCTAATGCCTTATCAATGATGCTTATAACTTCTGATTCCTCTTGGTCAGGCTTAAAATGTTTGACAAACACCTTCCCCCAATACTTAGGTGGCTTAGGTTTCTCAGCCTTTTCTTTCTTTTCGCCTCTAATAATGGCACTAGCTGAATCAAAGGTCAGTGGTGCTTTCTTATCAGCTCCACGTAAGTCCCTTGCCCTTTTCATATCAATCTTGAAGTTTTCTTCTGTAACAATAGCATGGACAATATCGAGACTTTCTTCTCTTAAATAAGAGAGATCAACACCTGCTCTGATAGCAATTTTTCCTTCGTCTACTAATTCCTTAAATTCTTCGGGGAGTTTAGATATACGAAGATAACGAGCTACAGAATTTTTTGAGAGATTATATTCTTTGCCTACTTGCCCCATACTTGTCTCGAACTTCTTCCCCACTGGGGAAGAAGTTGACTCATCAATATTGGGTGATTTAGATAACCTTTCAATTTCTTCTAGTAAATCTGTTCTAAATCCCTGCTTCTTCATAGCATCATGCCTTACAGATACAACCGTTGCTCTCTCAGAATGAGGTAAATCGCCAAAAGAACGTTGCATCGTATTGGTCTCTGTTACAATCAATAAAGCTTCTTCTTCTGTTAATCCTTCCTTCACAACAGCAGGTATCTCTTTTAAGCCAAGTATCTTACACGCTTCTACTCTATTATGCCCACTTAGAATTTCAAACTTAAGTCGTTTTTTCCTTACAACAATCGGCACTATCACACCAAATTGCCTGATACTCTCAACCATTTCATTAAGCCGTTCCCCTTCATACAATTTGAAGGGGTGGTTCTTAAATGGCACTAACTGCTCTATCTTAATGATATCCTGATTAGGTGTTTCTTTATTTTCTACATCGGGATCATAATCTTCTCCGAATATCGCCATAAATGGCTGAACCTTTTTTACTTCACCTTTACTCAAATGACATCACCTCTTTTTTCAGCAACTCTCTTGTGAATCTTTCGTAAGCAATTGCCGCTTTATTCGTAGGCATATAGTCAATGATACTCTTACTTCTTGCGTTGGCTTCACCAACCTTTACCGACTTAGGTATCTTGGTTCTAAATACCTTGATATGCTCTCCATAAGAAGCTTCAATCATTTCTAGCATTTCTTGTGCAAGATTGGTTCGTTCATCAAACATGGTCAGTAGAATACCCTCAAAATCAATCTTCTTATTGATACGTTTCTTGATTTTAAATATGGTTTTTAGAAGTAACTCAAGACCCTTAGCTGATAGATATTCAGGTGTGGCAGGAATCAATACGCTATCACTACTGGCTAGTACATTAAGTGTCATAAGTCCAAGAGAAGGCATGGCATCAAGTAGCACATAATCATAATCCTCTTTGATTTCATCAATAATGGCTTTAAGAATATACTCTCTACTCATAGCTGACACCAACTTGATTTCAATATCCGATAGTAGGATACTGGCAGGTAGCACATCTACCCCTTCCCTATTAATAATGTACTCTTCCTTCTCAGGCAAATCCTCATCCATAATAATGCGTTCCATTAAATGATAAAGGGTCACATCCAACTTATCAGGACTTTCAATACCAAAACAATCTGTCAAATTCGCTTGGTTATCACAATCCACCACCAACACCTTGTAACCCATATATTTTAAAATCGTAGCTACGTTTCTACACGTTGTACTTTTTGCAGTGCCACCTTTTTGACTTGCTACAGCTATCACTTTACTCATCTTCATATCTCCCTTCGATTTTGATATTTTTTCTGCAAAAACAAAAGAGATAGGTATCTGATTATTAATCAAATCCTATCTCTTTTGCTCTCTCTCATAAAGTCCTCTGAATCAGAGGTACTGTACGTTGACATGTCTATATTGAGTTAAGTGCGCACTGCAATGATAATTTCAAGTTCTCCAACGGGTATTTTATTCCTAAAATCACGTCCATCTTTAATAAACTTAAAATCACTCGTAGCCCTTGTAAATACAGCTATTTCGCTGATTCTTTCCTTTGTATGATGGTGTCAAGTTAGGACAACAAAACCATACAGCTTTTTTTACAGGATATTTTATAATGCTAAATCTTAATTTCTATCTCTTTAAGTACCTTCTGCAATTTATTATCAAGTATGATAATCCTACGTCTTTCTGCTTCTTCAGCTTTGTCATCATATTTGTCATAGGCATCTGAATATCTTATATTCATTTGTGCAATTACTACAGTATTAGGCTTTGATTTTAAGTAAGAAAGAAATTCCCCTTCTTTAATAAATAACATATTACCCTTTGAAATTAAATTATACATTCTATCATCATTGGAGTATGACCAATACTGAGTTTTTATTGGATAACTATTATTTTTTGTAATACAATAATCCGCAGGTGATGTGCCATCAATTTTTAAAAAATGCTCAATATCTTTACTTGGTTTTAGAAGGCTATAATTCATTTCATTTGTATACGGATCAAAGGTTTCAAAGCTACTATCCTTTCCATAATACTCACCTGTTACATCCTCAATAAATCTATCATCACATCTATGATCCTCATCACTTATAAAACTCCATTCAATCCAATAGTTTAACATTCGGACTTGTTCAAGAAGCTTATTTAAAAACTTCTTATCCATTATTCCAATAGACATACTATAGGCTTTTCGGCTCTTTTTATATTCTATAGAGCTATTATTATAAAGAATAAAATATTTCTGCTTTTCATGTACATGCCAAAAAGATTTATGAAATATACCATCATCAATTACATACTTCGCATCTTGAACATACCTCTTCATATCTAAGAATATTTCTTTTTTTGGAGGCAATGATTTAAGGTCGGAAACCCAGCTTCCTTGTATATTTGTTAACCAACTTTGTATCCACCCTTCAAATGTATAAATTGGGTTTTCGTCATTTGAAATAGACTGGGTTTTCCTATATTCATCAGCTATATAATACATTGCATTGTATTGTACATATTTTGATAAATCTTCTACAGATGTACCTAATCCATATGAATTCTTACTATATTCGCTGGTTTTATATTGTTCATTCCATTGAGCTACTGTATCATTTGTAATCCCCCATGAAGAAATTATTTTATCACAATCTTCCATAACTTTTCCTTCTGATTTTTGGAATATTTGTCCCAAATAATAATATACTTTAGGTACTATATCCAAGGTATCGAAATGAAATTCTACACTTTTCTTTTCTTTATTATATAGCTTTCTTGGTTGATATTTTACAATTTTTTTACTAACCACATCACATGATATTTCAACTTTTTTTGAGGGTCTAATGATCATTATAATCTCTTTAGCTAATTGTCTCTGTAAGATATTAATAGTTTTATTCGTTAATGCTATATGCTCTAAAACAGGTAGATATTTTATTACTATTAAAACATCTTCTTCAACTATTTTTCTTAAGGCAACTAGTAAATAAATAATTGCACTATCTTTATAATAAACATATTGTTTGTCCTTATATAACTCTGGTATATTATCATCAAAAATTAATTCTATAATCTTATCTATTATTTGTCCTTCTTTTAGCTTGTACAAGCTATAGATTGCATGCATAGCATACCAGCGCTTCTCTTTTTCTACATGGCCTAACATCTTAATTAAATAAATTGCTAAGCTTTCTTCTATTGAAAATATGTTTCTTTTACTTGCCTTATAAACTTCATCGCCAGAAGCAGGATGTACATTTGTGATTTCTTCCGCACAACACCACTCTAATAATTGGCTACAATTTTCACAATCATCTATTGAAGATAAGCTTTCAATATATGAAAAGATTCTCCATGGCTCATAACATAAATAGGAAGAAGCATTCTTAACCATTTTTGACAAAATAGTATCATTATCAATCAAGAACATTCTAGATATATGATGTAAGTTCTTTTCTTTAAAAGACTCGGTCTTCTGGCTATATAGCTCTAAAATCTCATCTAGTTTTCTCTTATCTTCACGCCAATCCATTATCCTCGGATTATATTCCCCCCACTCATTTAAGTAATCTATAAGAATCTCAAAGCACTCATCATTTTCCCAGCAAGATGTTGTAGTATACATAATATCAAGTAATAATTCTATAACGCTTAGTTGATTTTCATAGGCTGTATTCTCAAATACGAACTCTACTAATTTTCCACGGTCTTTATAATACATAGAATCCATTGTAGAGATTAATGATTTTTTATTTTGCTTAATTGTATTCTTATCTACATTATCCCAGCATAGTTTCTCGTTTACATATGATTCTAATTCTGTATTTCTAAATTTTTTTTCAATAAAACAATATTCATCATTTAACTTTTTTATACAGTCAATCGAATCGTCATACTTATCCTTACTCCATTCGTAAATTTTTTCTATGATATGTCCATTTTCAAAACCACCAGACAACTTTTCAATATCATATGATATAACTTGGATAATTCTTTCAGTTTTTTTTATACTCTCTCCTCTGAGTCTTGCTAGAATAATATTTACAATATTGTTATATGATTCTCCATACTTAATATCTATGTTTGATAGTGCTGTTGCTGTTTCTACTGAAATTTTATGGTCTTGCAATAATTGTTCGATAATGTAGGGTATTGAAATTTCAAAACCTAGTGCTACATAATCATCATCTCTATCTTCTAGTCTACATGCAGCAGCAATTGCAGATGATGGGTGTACTTTTGTTAATAGTTTATAAATATTTGATTTAGGAAGATGTTTGTTATCGTCTAATCTTTTATAACTGTCTTCTATAATTCGCACAAAATTATAAACAAGTTCAGATGATTTATTATCTGCTCTATAGTTTTCAGACAACTGCTTGAATAAGTCTATTCTTCTATATGCCTCTTCATCAACGCCAGTTGTAGCATTAATTGCCTTAAGAAAATAATCATATGCTAGTCTTCTATCAATTAATATTGCTTTATTTGAGCAATCCAAATAAAACTTCTTCAAATCATATGCTGATTGGGGATACTTATTCATTTTTGCATCAAGTTCTTTTAGATACCACGCTGCTAAATCTATATATTTTTTATCTTTTATAATATCACCAATAATCTTAAAGTGAAAATTATTATCAAGGTATCTATTATCTTGAAAGACCTTACAAAATTTTTTCAAGGTATTTTTATCTCGACTAAGCAACATGCAGAATATATTTCTTGTTATAATTCTATAATAATCATAAGAATTATGATCGTTGTAAAATTGATAGCTTCCCCTTTCACAATTAGACCATTCTTTATTAAAATCATCCATATTTAGTCTTGGTGTATTATTACTATCTATCATCTTTAATCTAATAAAAAATGAATTAATTATAAAATCCAGAATTTTTTTTAGTTCATTCCGTCTTTCTCTTATCTCACTTTCAGTGTATCTTTCATACCTTTGAGAATCCGGTGACCAAAAATCATCAAAGCAATATTCTTCACCTTTTAAGTATTTCTTGAGAGCATAAAATCTAAATGCATACTCCTTAGGCAATTCTCCATTCATTTCATAAAATGATATATATGAATAATCTATTGCTACTTCAGTGTTATCAGCTATATTCGTTGCTTCTTTAATTCTTCTTCTCTTCAATAACATTTCCATTAGATTAATTCTATACTTTAGCCCTGTAACATTTATTTGTTTTTCTTTTTCTATATGTTTAATGAGCCTTTCACCAATTGTCCAAAACTCATCTTTTATAGAATAATTTAATTCTACGAAGGCAACAGCACATGCTGCAAACATATCTATATCATCGGAGTAACCAATTATTAACTCTGCTTTCTCTATGAATCCATGTAATAATAAACTATAGGTGACATCGTAATATCCCTGTGAGGGATATGGACTCCATCTATGTAACCACTTTACAGCATCTTTAGCACCATATCTCATCGCTATATATATAGCCAATCTAGATATATCTATTTTTTCAACTCTATGATTTAAATTTCTATCAGTATCTTTCTCTTCTTTATACTGGTTTATTTTTATTAGAGAAGACTTAAAAAATTGATCTGCTAGTTTATAGTCTTCAAGTAGTGAATTTGTATATGTTTGTAACGTTAGTTCACTCAAAGAATGAAATTCTGATTTGACTAGGATATACCGGTCAATGGTACTTTCAAATCCTAACTTCTTTGCCAACCCCATATTTTCTAATATAATTTCTTTTACTCCAGCATCAGTAGCTTTACACTTTGTCTGTATGTATAATAATTTGTATGCATCTAACCTATACTTTTCATTACAGATTTCATCTATTGAAAAAGCACTTTTTATCCTTTTAGATATAATTTCATTTTTTTCATCTTCAATTAACGGAATACTAATGTTTTTAGTTGTATAAATAGAACTTAAAATCTCATCTAGTTTTTTTGCTTTTTCCAAAAATATATGTAAATATTTTATAGAATAATAATCATCAAGACGTCTATTGTATAGGGTTTCTGCAATCTTCATAATTGCTGACTCGCTACTTTTAGCAGTAGTTCTTAAATACTCCTCAAAGTCTTCATCTCTAAAAGTTATGATACCATTGCCAAAGTAAACACCTATTAAATATTCTGAGCAGGCACTCGCTAGTTTTTCAGTATTATAATCAGTTGAACTTGTAATAATATCAACAGGAATTGGTCTGGGTAATTCGACTAATGCTCTACATAGTTCTTCGAAAGATATCATTTCTGAAGATATTCTACTATCTACTTTCCTTATTGCATCTTCAAATATTCCTTTTAAGTTCTTTCCATTTGGATTGAGATATTCTAAAGCTTCCCCAATATTATGAGATATCTTAGAAAAAACATAATACTGAACTCTTGGATTGCCATTAGTAAGTTGTCTTATCTCTTCACTTTGAATATCTGATACATTTTTATAAAACATATCTATATAATTACGTTGCTCCTTTTTACTAAATCCTTTCAACTCAATCTGAACCGTTCCATAGGGCAATTCAAATTTATTTAATCGCTCTGTTCTTGATGTGACTAGAATAGCAACGTTTTCTGGTAATGTAATTTTCATGAGTTTATCTGCAAAACACCTATCCCCCAGCACTTCTGATGCTGAATAACTATTGTCCACTGCATCCAATATAACTAAAATAACCGCATTCTGATTTATTTTCTTTACATAATCAGATGCTTGGTAAAGTCTGGTTGATAAGCTTTTCAGATATTCACTTTCCTCCAAATTTGTTCTAACTAGAAAAGGTGTATAGCATTTCAGTGCTAATTCATTACTCAATTGTATAATTGCATTTTTATATGTATGCAATGGTGTTGATGGATCTAAATATGAGCCACCACCAAAACAATCATACAATAATACTTCGGAACCACTCGGTAGACTATTCTCTAAATCAGATATTACACTTGTTTTTCCTATTCCACCAGTTGCATGTAAACAAATATGTTGCATTCTATTAATAACTATCTCCTTAACAATATCAGCACTCACATCTCGTTTAACATATTGTTGTGGTTTTATTATTTGTGAACTTGCTGGAAACAAACTATCAGGTATTGTATTAAAGAAACTTGCCACGATATTTTTATCAATTGGTTCCGCCTCATTTTCTTCAGGTGACATTTGCTTTCTTATAAACTGAATCAATTTATCATAATTTGCTTTCAAATCTAATATACCCAATTTGGCTAAAGAAGTGATTACCTCTGATTCCTGTATATCCCTTATTCCTGTACCACATTCACTGAAATCAATACTTTTTATAAACCCTATAAATTCAGCACTGCTTAATTTCGTGTTTTCATAAAACAATTTTAGATGCTGGTGATCTTTTTGGGGAATTAGTCTCTTTAACTCAATATACTTTGTACAGTTACTTTCTTCTATTGTTTCATGGTATTTATTTAATTGATTTTTAAATTTTTCATCTATTTCCCTATTAGTTACTAGTTTTAATTGCAATTTCTCTATATCTTTGGGGTATTTTTTTAAAAAGCCTTTATAGGTTTGAGCTAATCGTTGAATTATTGAGTTGTCTTTTTTACTATTAGTAGTTGCTGATAGAGAAGAAAATGTCCAAGGCAAATCTCCATGACGAGTACTATATTTTAACTGCGAAAATATTACTTTTGTAGCATCTTTATACTTTCGACCTCCAAAATACTCCGCTACATCTATTGATAGTAATGCATTTCCATCATCTTCAAATACTATACTATCTTCAATATTTGGTCCCTCAACACATAATGCCTCAAAATCTGTATGAGGTTCTAATAGTTTTAATGCTTTCTTCGCAGACCAAATAAAATGAAAATCGTCTCCTGCATTTGACTCTCTTGCCCCTGTCATTTCCTTCATAATAAATCCACCTCTATATTCTATATAATTACAATAAATTTACCAGTATCACTAACCCCTATAATTTACTATTTACTTCTCTTCTAATGAACTTATCAAGTCTTTATAATAATGGTCTTCTGTCAAGAAAAAGGACAAGTTAAATATGTATAAATTCTTAGTTTTAAGTTAACCTGCAAAGCTAGCTTCAAAATCATGAGGTGATTGCATGTTACAACAACTATGAATTCTTGTTGTATTATAAAACGTTTCGATATATTCGAAAACTAGCTCGTGGGCATGCTTAAGATGCTTAATCACAAAGCGATTAAGCCATTCTCGTTTTATAAGTGCATGAAATGATTCAATACACGCATTGTCCCAAGGTGTACCTTTGGCTGAATAACTTCGAATGAAGTCTTTGGCTGGCATTTCAGCGATATACGCTTTTGAAACATATTGGCAGCCGCGATCACTGTGTATAATAATCGGATGGTTTGTCTGTCGATTTTTCTTGGCCTTTTGAATAGCTTTAATGACACCTTGTGTTGATAAACTATCTGATAAGTGCCACCCTATAATTTTCCGTGAAAATAAGTCCATTACAGAAGTTAAATACATAAAACCAGAAAGTGTATGGATATATGTTATATCAGTAACCCATACTGCATTTGGTTTATCAGGCGTAAAATGCCTTGCTAAAACATTCTTTAGCTTTATATCGAAGTCTGGATCGATTGTAGTCTTTACATAAGGACGAACCCATATGGCTCTGATTCCTAGTTCTTTCATGTAAGTACTTACAGTTCTTTCTGCAATTACATGGCCTCTAGAACAAAGAATTGAAGCGATTTTTGGTGCTCCATATATTTGTTTAGATTCATTATATATTTCGGTTATTTCATCAGAAACTTCTTGTTTACGTATTTCTTGATTAGATGGTGTTCTTTTAAGCCAACTGTAGTATCCGGATGTTGAAACGCCTACAAGTGTAAGCACACTGTTAACTGAAATCTTGCGTTCCTTGCTAGTCTCGTGCGTCTAACTATATAATGTTTGAGTTAATCGTTCAGTATGCTTATGGCCTTTTTTAAGATTTCTAATGCGTCTTGTGAATCACGTAGTTCTTTTTTTAATTTAGCAATTTCTTTTTCGGCATCAGAACTGTAATTCCCTGATCCACGATGTTCTACCTGACCATCATTGTGCTTAGCACTTGTAATCCACTTACTTAGTGTTGATTGGCCTATTTTCAGGTCGGTTGCTACAACTTTTACTGATTTTCCTGATGAATAATAATAATTTACTGCATCTTGCTTAAATTCTGCTGAATATGACTTTTGTTTTCTTCCCATAAATAGATTCTCCTTTGACTAATTCTATTGTAACTTAGTTTTAAGATTTACTCTATTTAAGTTGTCCTATTTATATTCTAGCTCCATAATATTTTTTATAGTTATAAAGTCAATTTATAATTCATTAGTATATATGTAATATTATCCAATTTATTATACGCCTTTTCAATACCAAAAACAAAACATTAAATGATTGTTTTAATTTAGTGAGTCGATTTACCTCAGTATCATCTAGATAACTTCATCTGTTATGTTAATGATAAAATCTTAATTTAAATCTATACCACTTTTTTGTTTTTCCAGAATTATCAATATATATATATTACTAATTCCATTATTTCTTCATCATATAGCAAAAGCTTATTCTATAAATCAAATATAGTTGTAATTACCCACATGCTAAGTTTTCATTAACTTTCTAAATTTCCCTAAAGATTACTATTATTATAACTCTAGTACGTTACATATCGCAATATTAATAGTTAGAATTTTATTTGATTATCTAAAAAAGTCCAAGAATACTCGAACCTTCTTGGACTTTATAATATTTAATTGACGCAAAAAAACTCATTTCCAAACCTAAACCTAACCTCAATCCTATCCACCGAATACACCATTACCCCTTCAACGAAGGTATCATATAACTCCTTAGTCAACGTATTTGCTCCATAAAATACTTTAGCTGTCTTCGCTTCTTCTGATTCCCCATAAACCAGCTCCTTTTCTATAATCTCCCTTAGCTCAACTGTCTTCTTTTCGATTTCAGCTATTCTAGTATTAATCTCATCCGACCTATCTATAAACTCCACCTTTGAAATCTGATGCATTTTATAATCTTCGTACATAGCCATCTTATCACTTTTTAGCTTCACTATCTTTTCCTTATGCTTTTTAATTGAACCTTCTAGTTTCGCCTTCTCATCTTCCTTGGCTTGTACACTACTTTTCTTAAGTTCATCATACGAGATTAACACCTCCATATGCTTCTTAATAAGTTCAAAGACTATCCCCTGTAACTCATCAATAAATATCCTCTCATGAAAGCAGTTATTCTCACCCGAATACCAGTTATTGATACAAAAGAATTTAGGTCTTTTCTTGGCTGTACGGTGTAATTTTGAGTTGCATCCACCACATCTTACATTGGATAAAACGTGCTGTTTTCTAATATTTGATTGTTTTGATTTGACTAAATACCTGTCTTTTCGTAGCTCCATAACCTTATCAAAATCAACTTGAGAGATTATAGGCTTATGTGTATCTTCAATGATGATCCAGTCTTCTTTCTTTTTATATTCACATTTTGCAGAACCAACCTTTGTGACACCTCTTCTGTTACTGATTAACTTACCTGTATACCTTTCTTCTTTTAGAATTCTATCGATGTAGTCTCTTTTCCAAAACATCTTTTCAACAGAATCACTGTTAATGGTACATGAACCATAACTACTACCCATGCTCTTTTTATATTGTAATGGGGTTAGTACATTCTCATCATTTAGAATTCTCGCTATATCTGTCATACCAGTACCTTCAAGATATAGTTTATATATTCGTTTTACAACCTTTGATGCTACTGGATCAATGATTAGCTTATGTTTGTCCTTCTTATCCTTAAAGTAGCCGTAAAAGGCATAAGCACTAATGAACTTGCCTTGTCTTTTTAGAGCTTGATGAGCTGATTTTACTTTCTTTGATATATCTTTTGCATATAGATCATTAATTAGGTTCTTAAAAGGGATTTCGATTCCTGTCGTTGTGCCTACATTTTTATCACTGTCATAATCATCGTTGATGGCTATAACACGAACGCCAAGGAAGGGAAATATCTGTTCAAGATAATTCCCCATCTCAAGGTAGTTCCTCCCAAGTCTTGATAAGTCTTTTACAATGATGCAGTTGATATATCCTTTTTTTGTTTGCTCTAATAGTTTAATCATACTGGGTCTGTTGAAGGTTGTACCTGAGTAACCATCATCAACATATTCAATGACTTTTGCTGAGGATAATTCAGGACTCTTATTGATATATGTACTGAGCAAATCCCTTTGATGTTTTACGCTATTACTTTCACCAATGTTTTGGTCATCTGCTGATAGACGTATGTAGGTTGCTATGGTATACATTTTTTTATTCATGAATACCACCACCCATCTTATCATTTACATGATTCTTATAACGCTCATTAGCCATCTGAGCTTTATTAAATAAATCTTCTGTTATAATAGGCTCGTGCATATTCTTGACAATAGTCCAGTCTTCCCTTGGTATATTTTTTATCTTGTTGCTACCACATGAAATAACCCTCGCAACACCCTGTACAACATGACCAAGATAAACTTGTTTGGTCAGCATAGCGTATATGGCAGATTTTAGCCATAATACGTCCTTATATCTTCTGCTCTTGGTTTCTCCTTTTAGATATCTATGTCTCATGGGAGATGGTATATTCTCATCATTAAGTTTTCTCGTAATTTCTTTTACTGATTGTCCATCAGCTCTCCAAGTAAAAATATTTTTTATGATGGGAGCTGTTTCTTCATCTATGACAAGTTGATAGCTGTTATTAGGGTCTTTTCTGTAACCGTAAGGTGCATAAGTGCCTATGAAATTTCCCTTTTGTTGTTGAAGCTTCTTTTGTGAGCATACTTTCTTGGATAAATCTTTTGAATAGGCTGCATTGACTAAGTTTTTAAGAGCTATCATGAGTCCCGCATTTGTATCTGTATCTGCACTATCATAGCTATCATTAATGGATATGAAGCGTACACCCATAAAGGGAAATATCTGCTCAATATAATGACCTGTTTCTACAAAGTTCCGTCCTAAGCGTGATAGGTCTTTGACAATGATACAATTGACTTTTCCCTTTTTAACTGCATTTATCATAGTTTTAAAGGCAGGTCTTTCAAAGTTAGTCCCTGTCATGCCATTGTCACTGTAAATTTTATAGAGCTGTAGATCAGTGTGCTGAGCTAGGTAATTCATTAATAAGTTCTTTTGAACTTCTATGCTATCACTGCCGATATTTCCGTTATCTTCATGGGATAATCTTACGTAAAGTGCTGTGTTATAGGTTTTAGTCTTCTGCTTCTTTACAGGCTTTTGTTGATTTATTGCCTTTCTGCTTACTCTTGCCATTTAAACCACCTCCGATAAAGATGTAGTTTCCAGTTCTTTATTGGATATGGATTTTATATAGCTTAGAGTTTTTTCAAAAGCACTTTGGTACTTAAAATGAATCTCTATTCTGTTTTCTTCATAAATTTGTATTTGGTCGATGAGCGTAATCATCAAATCTCTTGATAAAATATCTGCCGAATGATATTGTTTGAATCTACTAATCCACTCACTTTCAGGTGAAATGGTGTTTTTAAAATATTCTAGCTCATGATGAAGATTATCTAAGATAGCCTTTGTTTCGCCACTTCGTTCTTCATAAATATGTTTCATATCTGCATAGTCTTCTTTTTTTATTAGACCTTCTGTATAGTCTTCGTAAATGCTCACTTTAAAGCGATTTATTTTATCCCATTCCGCTTCATTTTTTACTATTAATTCCTGTATTTTGTTAATTTCACGGTTCTGAACGGAACTACCATCAATAGTTGATAAGATATTTTTCATTGATAAGATAATGTCTATATGCTTACGAATAACATGTAGTATGGTTTCTTTTAATGCTTCTTCTTTAATGGAATGATTGCTACACTTCTTTTGATTTTTATAGGTATTGCAAACATAATAGACATATTTTTTCTCACCGGATACTGCTGATTTCCTGACCATTGAATTACCACAGTCACCACAAATAAGCATACCTGAAAACAGATATACTTTCTTCTTATTAGGTGCTATACGTGTATCTTTTAGAAGTACCTCTTGTACTGTTTGGAATAGTTCCTTAGAGATAATAGGCTCGTGTACGTCCTCTACACGTATCCATTCTTCTTTTGGTTTCTCTATACGTTGTTTGATTTTATAATTGACCGTAACTCTTTTCCCTTGGGATATGACACCGATATAAACTTCGTCTTTTAATATTCTTAAAACGGACACGTGAGTCCACTTAGCTTTATCATTGACTTTGAAGGTGGTTTTGAAATTGCTTCCCTTTGATTTTTTATATTCCATAGGTGATAATACACCTAAGCTATTTAATTTATCAGCTATACCTTGATGGCTCATGCCTTCTTTTTTCCATTTGAATATAGTTCTTACGGTGTCTGCCGCTTCTTCATCAATAACCAGTTTATTATGATGCTCAGTAGATTTCTTATAACCATAGGGACTAAAAGAACCGATAAACTCACCTTTTTTTCTCTTTACATCAAACTGACTCCTGATCTTAATAGAAATATCTCTAAGATAGGCATCATTAATAAGGTTCTTAAAAGGTATTAACATGTTATCCATTGTTGATTCATTAAAACTGTCAATGCCATCATTTATGGCTATAAATCTTACGCTGAAAAAGGGAAATATTTGCTCAAGATAGCGTCCTGTATCAATGTAGTTTCTACCCATTCTTGATAGGTCTTTTACAATGACGCAATTAATACGACCAGATTTTATATCATCCATCATGGCTTGGAAGGCTGGACGCTCAAAATTGACACCTGAATAACCATCATCAATCCTTATGGACTTGAGATGCATATTTGGCTTGTTGGAAAGATAGGATTGTATCAATTCTCGTTGGTTAGCGATACTATCGCTTTCTGCTTTGTCACCATCTTCTTTGGATAAACGTAAATACATGGCAACATGATAGGTTTTTTCTTCAATATTCTTGTTCATAATGCGCCCTCCTAAATGTATAAGAATTAACTTAGAAACACATAACATTTAGGGGTAGCGTACTGCTGTCCTAATGGCATCATACCACAAGGACAGCCCAAAGTCCATAATTTGGTATATACGCTTCTAAGTTTATAAATCTGATAGGTAATGTTTCATTTTCTCTTGCATGGTTACTTTGTTTTTGTCATAGCTCACCTTGACGACCACGTTGCCACATTTATAGCAATACGGGTTTTTAACTTGATCAATGAAACTCTTTATTTTTTCTTCTTTTGATTGGTGCTTTTCTATATGTACATCTCTTATATCAACAAGTTCTTGTTTATTTACCGTTGAAACATCAATGTTTTCCATAGCTTTTAATGCTCTACCTGTTGGTAATCTTGTCATCTATTCACGCCCCTTTAAGAATCGTTTTAAGCATCTCTTAGGCATTTTATAGACCTCCTATCTACATTTCTAGTTCATTCTCATAGCTCTGCTGGTTATCCCAATCCAATCCCGAATTTTGCTTCATATTGGCTATCATATCTTTGTATTCAATGCTTGATAGTGGGTAATACTTTTTATCATTTGCATGATTATTATTTGATAAAAGATTTGATATAGCTGTTAACCACCCATCTACAGTATTCTTCATATTTTGGTGATTTCCTAAACTGTGGTTGAATCCTAATCTTCTTTCAATAGCGTCTTTTGAATAATCTTCTGATAGCTTATTGTCTCTACACCTTTTACCACTAGGGGTTGTGAAGGTGATGTATTTTCTTGTGTCTGTCCACTTCACTTTGTAGCCAAAGGTTTCCATGTTGGTGATGAAGTCTTGCCTGTTGATGGAATTGTACTTGCATATATCAATGGTTTTCTCCAGTTCATGTTTCCAACTCTTCACCTTGACTAAGCTCCTGTACTCGCCTGATTTCATGTGATTATTATTTTTACCATGTGTGACGGTTAATCCATAGTCTCGTATAATCGTGTCGGAATAGTTTTTTAGTTCTTGGAGCTGTTTTGGATTCTGTTGCCATTTATAGCCCGTTTCATAGTTAACTGTGTTGATGATGAAGTGGTTATGCAAATGATTCCTGTCAGTATGAGTAGCCATGACTACTTGAAAACCATTGAATACAGGATTTTCAAGTAGTTTCTGACCTACTTCGTACACTGTGTCAGCTGATACATTTTCCCATGTTGCAAAAGATTGTATGAAATGTATAAACTGCCTTCCAGTCATCTTGTTGTAGCTATGCTTTATGGCTTTCATCTCCATATAAGCGTTATCACTGTTGCAGTCTTTTCCATAGATTAGATGAGACTCTGTTTTTGATGGTTGAGTGATATAGTTGATGGACTTTTTGAGTCCTGTTAGCGTTTTATTCCCTCGGTTAACAAATTCAAGCACTGCCATATATTCTTTAGTTCCTCCCTTGTGGATTCAAGACCTAGCGTGGTTATTCTGCCTTGATGACAAAGCATCACCGCTTGGTTTAGGTTTGTACCTATTTTAATGAGTTGCTTTTCTACATCGGGTAAACCCTCTATAGATGTTATGGTATTACCTAGTGCTGATAGAGCAATATATCGACTGATCGTCATACCTGATTGTTTAGCTTTTTTGGAAATTTTATTGTATTCTTCCTCTGATACTCGAAAGGTTATATGTTTATTTTTTTTCAATACGTTCCTCCTTTTGCAATGTTGATGGATGCTGTGGAGTAATCTTATATTTTTCTACAAGAGGGTATGGGATACTTCCCATCAAGCTCTAAATGGTGACGATAGTAACACATTTAGTAAGCTTGCCATCTATCAAGATAGATGTATTCTTCTATGACCATGATTTGCTTTTCCCCCAATGGCATTTGATTTCCGCCAGTGGAGAATAGGGTTTTTGAAAGAAAAATAAGGGATAGGATGCAAGATTGCAATTTCTCATCCCTTAACAACTACGCAATCTTGATTTCAAGAATGCACTTTCTCTAAACACCCTGTTCTTGCATTGTTGCATGGTTAATCTAATGCCCATACCCAGTAGTTTTTGATTCTACTGGATTTCACCTTCAGATTCTTCTTGGCTGTATCCAGTGTTCTCTTGGCTATGCCTTCTTCTTTGGCTTTGGTATAGATAACAGAGCTTTTAACACTGCCTTCAGCTAGAATAGCCTTGATGAAGTGTTCAGCTTCACGTATCGGACTATTATTAGGTGCAGTCCCTTGTAGTAAGCTATCTGCATCAATATTATATTCTCCAATCCATTTAAAACCATTGTCTCTATCCAGTTCAAAAGCTATTGAACAACCTTCTGGAGCTAGATTACTCTTGATCTGTATCACTGCTCTTAATGCTTTATCATCTTTTATTCTACCGACCATTAATACACTTCTTGCAGCAGCTGCTATATCAATTGACCCTAATCCTCTGTGAAGGCTCTTGCCTGCCATATTTTTATTCATATGACCAATAAGGACAATGGCACAGCCTGTTTTTTCTGCAACATCCCCTAGTTTCTTGAAAATGGGACGTACTTCATTGGCTCGATGCATGTCCACTCTTGCTCCTAGAAAGGCTTGGATGGGATCTATAATGAGTAATTTAGCACCTAATTGCCTGATCGCTTCTTCAATACGTTCATCTGTAAGAGTCAACTCTTTTTCACTTTCATCAATAACAAGCACTTTAGAGCAATCAGCATTGTTAGATATAAGTCTAGGCTTAACTGTATCTCCTAGACCATCCTCTGCCGTCTGATAGATAACATTACAAGGCTCTAACTCCTTACCTAATGGCAAAGTCCCTCCTGTTGTTAATGTAGATGCTATAGCTAATATAAAAGTGGTTTTACCTTCTCCTGGATTCCCCTGGATAATGGTTATCTTGCCAAAGGGGATATAGGGATACCAAAGCCACTTTGTTTCTATGGCTTCAATGGTATCCATCCTGATTAATTTAAGCTCTGTATCCATGTCAGCCCTCCTAGAGTTCTAGTTCGTCCTCTTCTTCTATTCTTTCAATATCCTGTTCTTTGGTTTCTTCCATACCACCAAACCTTACATGAATAGCATTAAATGCTAGGACATAATTTCGATCATCAAGGTTATGAAAAATATCTAGTGGTGTTGTGAAACCATCTTCATAATTGTTATATAGATTAAAGGATAATCTTATTAAACTCTTGGCACTTGATGAGAAATCAACCTGTGTGGATTGCAAGCATTCAGGACGTATACTATGATCATCAAAGTCATAAATATGATTGACCTTGTTCGCTAGATCAAAATTACCTGAAAGAATATAAAATAGGGCTTGTCTCTCGTGATCGGTGGGATAGGTATTGTCTCTTTGTATCATCTTGTGATAATTCAATAGGTGTTGTTTGTCTAAGAATTTCATTGTGATCATCTCCTTTTTATCGTTTAGTGGTATCTATATAAAAAGCAAAATCTAAGCCGTACGCTCTCAGATTTTACTTGAATAAAAAAAAGTCCCTTCATAAGTAAGGAAAAAAATCGACGATTTGTACCCCCTTTTTGCAAAAAAAAATGACCTTTAATAAAAAAGGACACTCTAAACAGCTATATTAAGCTAAAAAAATCCGACTACATTATTGCAGTCGGATTAACTTATCTAAATTCTATATGAAGTTCTTTTCCTAGTGCATGAGCAATTCTTTTAAGAAACGCTATGCTCGGATTATAATTGGCATTTTCAAGCCTACTAATGTGACTTTGCTGTATGCCAGTCAGAGTTGACAGTTCCTTTTGAGTGAGCTTTTTTTCTTTCCTTGCATCAATCATGGCTTGTTTAATCTCATATTCTACAGCTAAATCATCATATTCCTTTTTAAACTCGGGGTCTTTCATACATTCATCTAAATAGTTGTTAAAATCAGTCATTGCTATGCCTCCTTTCAAACGCCATCTTATATTTTATTGCCTTTTCTATTTCTCTTGGTGGTGTTTTCTGCGTCTTCTTTATGAAGCCATTGGTTAGTATAATATTATTGTCTACGTAAAAGAAATAAAATATCCTTGATATATTACTTGAGAACTTAATTCTAAGTTCAAATATCCCCTTATCAATATATTTGCAGTGGGGTTCTCGTAGTTCCTGTCCGTTATCTCTTAGGAGCGTTATTTCCCTTAACGCTTTCGCTTTCATCTTTGTATCTAAGCTATCAAGAAATTCTCTTACTGGTTCTTTTCCATTGTCACTTTGAAAGAATTTTATATTATGCATCACTATCTCCTACTTATATAATATGCTATATATGGCATAATGTCAATGTTGATTTATATAGTTTCAAGGTTTCTCTAATCATTTTCTCCACTATATATTTCGGCAGCTAATCTAAATCCCGCTTTAAAACCATAGACAAAATGGGTTTTGCACTCTATCAAAGAGCGCCCCGCTTCCATATCTGCTAACTTATCAAATATTTGTCTTTGCTCTTGGGTGATTTTCTTAAAAAATTCATCTTCTTCCTTCATAATTTCTGAACTGCATTCATTATATTCATCTGTTCGAGTGAACTTATCAAATGAGTTAATTTCCCCTACAAATAGTTGTTCTATTATTGATCTCATGTGCTCCTCCTAAATTGTGTAATCATTAAATATACGTTGAATTCCACAACAAGTAGATGTATAATGAACTTACTTCTGCTTATTGTGGGGGGTAGAATGAAGCAGTGTTCTGATTTAGCGATTGGGTACTGCTTCATTCATTTTTTTCATTAAAATACCAAAATTTTCATCTTGGCATATACACTATTTCACTAAGTACAATTTCTTCTGCTCTCGCTCTTATCATTTCCCTGTGCTTATAGCTCTCGTAAAAATTCTCTGGATCTAATATCGGGATTTTCATTAACATCTGCTTTTGCAAAACTTCCATCATTTGATGAGCTTCCTCATTGACTTTATACATGGTTTCCATCAATGTCCCTTCTGCTCTCAATAGACTGTATCTATACGGATTCTCATTCTTTAAATAACTCATGGCTATACTTCCATATTTGCCTATTTTAAGTCTAGCGTTCGATACTTCTATAACAGGTTCTAGAAATCCTTGCTTAGTCATTCTGTAGTCAAGCTCAACTGGTTTCATTCATAACACCCCCTCTTCGTAATCAGATTTACTCTTTTCTAAAAAAGAGTATAAAAAAATAGGACAGCAGTTCGCAACCCTTCATATTACAGGTTTCTAACTGTTGTCCTATTATATCACCTACTTATTCGTACAATAGTCTCCACATGCGGCGTATGGGGAAACATATCTACACACTTAACTTTTTCAACGATATAATCACTTTCCTCATTTATTTGTTTTAAATTCTCCGCTAGGGTTTTAGGATTACATGAAATATATATAATCTCTTTTGCTTTAAATTCTAAGATTTTGCTTAACGCTTTGGGATTAACCCCTACTCTAGGTGGATCTAGTATGATTATATCGGGCTTTTCATTTAATTCATCAATCTTTTTCAGTACATCTCCAGCAATAAAATGACAATTATTTAATCCATTGTTTGAGGCATTATGATTTGCAGCATCTACTGCTTCTTCAACTATTTCTATCCCTATTACCTTCTTAGCCTTTTGTGCAACTATCTGACCAATGGTACCTGTCCCGCAGTAGAGATCAAAAACTGTTTTATTATCTTTATCTTCAATAAAATCCAAAGCAGTTTTATATAAAACCTCTGCCCCTAATGTATTTGTTTGGAAAAATGAAAATGGAGATATCTTAAACCTTAATCCGAGAAGTTCATCATAAAAATAATCCTGTCCGTATAAGATTTCCATTTTATCACATTTAACTGCATCGGCCAAATTATCGTTAAGTATATGGATGACTCCCTTTATTTCTCCCTGAAGCTCAACCTCAAGAAGGTTATTAACATAGTCAGTCAAATCAATATCTAACTGTGTGGATGTAACTAAAACCACCAACATTTCACCTGTGTTTAAACCCTTCCTTACAATAAGATGTCTTAAATATCCTTTATGAGTCTTATTAACATAGTGTGGAATTTCTCTTTCATTAAAGTATTGTAGGTTTAATTTCAGTATGTCGTTGAAATCTTCATCAACCAATTTACATTGATTCACTGTTACAACAGAGTTAAACTGTCCTCTTTTATGCATTCCTAGGGTCATTTCTCCACCCTTTATTTCATCACCAAAGGAATATTCCATTTTATTTCTATATCCATATACCTCTGGACTTTTTTCAATACCAAGGAATTCATAATCATGGATTCCCGCATCATCAATTAGTTTTTTTACTAAATCGGCTTTTATTTGAAGTTGTATATCATAGTCAACAGTTTGCCTGGCACATCCTCCACAAAGTCCAAAATGTGAACAGAATGATTCTGATTCAAAGGGGGACTGCTTAATAACTTCGATTAATTTGCCTTCGCAGTACTCCCTACGATTCTTCTTTATTCTAGCCCTTACCGTCTGTCCCTTCAAGGCATTTTTTATGAAAACTTTTTTTCCTTCAAGTTCTCCTATACCCTTTGCGGGAAACTCCATATCCATTATTTCAACTTCTACTATTTGTCCTTTTTTCAATATGACACACTCCTTGATATAATATTATTTCTATTAATCCATTTTTCTTCTTATGATATAATATACCCTAAATTCATATAAGTAAAGGTTAAATAATAACTTAGGACCATAGAGTCCCTTCGTTTTTTGTAGAATCTTTCTGCCAAAATGACCTATAAAAAAAACTACCGGGTAATCCCGGTATATTCTATGCAATATTTATATAATTTTCAATATAGTCTTCCGCCAAATCACATATTTCTTTCTTATATGGTAGAGATAGTTCATCGGATATTGCAATAACATTCATCCCAGCACGCTTCGCCGCCAGAACACCTGCATAGGTATCTTCAAACACTAAGCAATCATCAGGTCTTACATTTAAATCCTCTGCCACTTTTAAGAATACATCGGGATGGGGCTTTCCTTTTTCAACTTCACAGGATGTTCTAATTGTATCAAAATATTTATATATATCATGCTTTTTAAGAACCGCTGATGCTAGTTCCCTTGAATTACTGGTACCAAGACCTAATTTAATATCCATAGACTTTACTAATTCGATAAAATCCAATACTCCGTTTTTTAATTGGATTTTATTCCTATAAAAATCAAATGCCATTGTATTCCATTCTTCTTTTATTTCTTCAATGGGATCAGATATATTAAATGTCCGCTTGAAATACATAGCGGTTTCCGTGAAGCTCATTCCTTCAATATCCTTTTGCAATCCTTGAGGCAATTCAATGCCTCTTTTAGCTAAGTATTTTATATCTATTTCCCTCCAGATCCACATAGAGTCAACTATAGTTCCATCTAAGTCAAAAATTACAGCTTTAATGTTTTTTAACATATACCCCTCCATAAAATTATTTTGGCATTACTATAAACTAAAATGAATTTCAATGATTTCCTATGATTTAAACTCAGAGACATTCCATCCCTGTCCTTTAGTTATATTCATCTCAAATAGGTTACGTGCAAAAAGATAGTTAGTTTAGAAACATTCAAAAAATAAACTAGTCATCTCACTCGTTATTTTAATTCTTTTCCTAGTTGCTTTATCCCTTACATACGTAAGTATACCTATGATAAGGTGCCCAGAAAATAATCAAAATCACTTCGCAATCTGACTTGTTTGTTTTTTTATGTGCTTTATCTCCAACTATATTTTAATATTTCATTTCCTATTAGTCAAATTAATTTAATAAGGATGTCTCAGAATATGAATCTTTTAGGGATTTAAAACCTCCATCGACCCATGATATTAGCAAAGTCGTTGGAGTTTATAGCCCTAAAATTTCATTTATCCTGACACATCCTAGTACAAAGCTAAAAAATACCTTTTAAGATAGACCTTGTTTAAATCTATATCTTTATTCTAATCTAAAGTTTCTTTTGTAAGTTATTTTTGATTCAATATAGAATTCGTTTAGTTTTCTTAGGTTTATAATCCATAAATATATAACATAAGGAACAAACAATAAAAAGGCAGATTGTATTTGGGTCATTAAAATGAAGTTAAAAATACCATGTAATCCTGCTGGTACAAACCAAGATTTTCTAAGATATTTTTTTCGTTCCTTTTCATCATGGGAAAACTTAGCCAATGATAAATAATAACCCATGGTTACAGCAAATAGCATATGGGCAGGAACGGAAAATATTCCTCTATAAAGTCCTATATGGGGATTTGTTGTAAACCTAAAGACAACATACATGACATTCTCTACAGTAGCAAATCCTAATGCAGAAAAAATCGCATAAACTATTCCATCCAATTTTTCATCAAATGCTCTACTTTTAAAGGCTGTTAATAGTACAACTCCCCTTTTAAAAAACTCTTCTGTTAATCCTGCAACAATAAACGCAGTGAAAGCTGCACTTAATATTCCAGTAAAAACATTAAAATTCAAAAGAAGTCTTTCTACAAATGCCGTTGGTATTACTGATGCTGCCCCTAAAACAAAAACCTTTATTAATAACGTTAAAGGCTCCTTATCATATCTATCAGTAAAGTAAACTGATAATGCCAGGGCAATACCTGGTGTTATAGCTATAATAAATAATCTTGTATTCATCATAAGCACCCCTTCAACATGGCTTATGATATTAGTATCTGTAGAAAAAAAATTTTTATCTCTCCATTTCTTGCCATAGGAGAAATTTCATAACTCTTATTTGACTAAACCTAATATGGGAATATCATCCTTAATTTGGGCATTTAAGATATAGCATATTTGGTGATATAGCTTTGAAGATTTTTAAACTGCATGTAGTAGATGGTTTTTATAGCAAATAATCATGCAATTTGCTCCATAGATAAAAATGTAATTTCACTTGTATATTTCTGAGTTTTATCATAGAAAGTTGTTGAAATATATTAAGTTGAAATTTTGACTGGAATGTCTATAGGTTCATAAAACCTTTAATTCAATATTTTTTCCTGGGAAATATATTAATAGCAAAAACTTCAAATTATCTAAAAGTGAGTTTCTGCATAAAATAATTGGGAGGAGGAATATTCAATGATAAATAATGACCCATTAATCAATACAGGTCTAATATATTATGAAGATATGTTTGCTTCAAATATAAAGACAAATAACAGAAAAACTCCAGATCTTATGGATAGGGATAAGTTAATTAATACTAGCGAAATATTTTATAAAGACATGTTAAAACACAAATCTTAACCCTATATATTAAAGCCACATACTAAAGAAACCGGGAGTGATCTATAATGAAAGAAAAGAATAAGTTTATTGACGGCTATGAAATAAATTATAAGGATATGCTGAATTCAAGCATTAATAGGAATCATAGAACAAATAAAAATGAAAACAGTAAACATATCATAGACAAGGATACCTTTGAAAGCAAGAAGGATCACTTCAATCCATCTAGCTGGATTGATTAACATTAGCTATGATTTGTTTAGAATGTCAAACAGGGTCAAAGTTTAATGGACTTGACCCTAGCTCCATTTATAATTTTCAATTGAGGAAATTGTATATTTGTGACTTGGCGAAATTGCATATGCGAATATCATCCTTGATGTAATTACTTAAGATATAAGCATATTCGATGGTATAATTTCAGAGATCTTAAAACTATATATAATAGATAATTTCTGTAGAAGGTAATTATGCAATTTGCTCAACTAATATTTCTGATTTATATAATCATCGATTAATGACTTTCTTATTTCCTCTTCAAAAACACCCTCGAACCTCAATCTCTCTAACATATATTCACTTTTAGAATGTAGTATTACATCTTGAAAATCCTTTAATACTATTTCATACAGCTTATTTTTCAACGCACGAGATTTGACTTTTATAAAATATGATTCTACATTTTCAAAATCTATATGTTCAAGAAGCTTTAATGTCGACCAATCCTTTTGATTATAATAATGCCCTGCTTTTTGTCCATATTTTCTGGCAACATAGGGATGCTTTTCAATAAGCTTTCTGTCCTTAGATTTCATATAGCAATACTTTGCAAGCATATTATAATATTGATAATTATATATGCCCTTTTCAAAGGAATCTATCCTATGTGTAAATGGTTTCAAGTTTAGTTTTTGTATGAAATAGTAATGTTCCTCAATGAATTCTCTTTTTGTAATATCTCCATTATTAAACTTTATAAATAATGAATTTCTATGTTGAAAAAATTTATCAAATACATTTTCAGGTATCTTACGTCTTATCATTATTACACCCATTCTAAATCTGATTTAAGCACTTGAATACAGTATAGTCAAGCACCTTACTAAAGTATAGTTATATACATATCCTATCAATATAGAGATTTACCCTAGACTCTCTATAATAAGAACTTACATAAAGCTAGTCAATTATTTTAACCGGATTAAACTCAATATAATCGCATGATGCTAAAATATAATCAATACCTCCATAGTTTCCCTTTAGTCCCATTTCAAAGGAATCCTTATGGTGCAAATGTCCATAAATTACCTTTGAAACATTATATTCTTCATAAATTTCTATAAATCCTGATCTTTCAAATTTTTCGTTTGTTGGAGGATAATGAGTCATTACAATATACTTTTTACACCCATCATTTTTGGCATTTTCTAGAGAAAGCCTAAGTCTATGAAGCTCTCTATCGTATATTTTCTGGTCATGCTCATTAAACTTTATTTCATTGGGACAGGTCCAGCCTCGGGTACCACACAAAGCATAATCATTGTATATATAATAATTATTCTGCAAAAAAAACATATTGTCAAATATTTTATTCATTTTAGATAAAGATGTCCACCAATAATCATGATTTCCTCTGAGCAATATTTTTCTACCCGGAAGGGCATTGATCCAGCTTAAATCCACCATAGCCTCTTTCAATCTCATGGCCCAAGATATATCTCCAGGTATTAAAACAGTATCTTCATCTTTAATTTTATTTATCCAATTTTTTTTAATGCTTTCTTCATGGTTTTTCCACAGATCTCCGAATATGTCCATAGGCTTATCAGCTTCAAAGCTCAAATGTAAATCTGCAATTCCATACAATGCCATCTTATCACCAACAATCTCTTCTTTGCTTCCACATATTTTTCAAATCAATATTACTTAAGGATGTGATTATTTTTTGCTTTATATCTGGATAATCATTTTGTAGCCCATCTATTAACCCTTTCATTTCCTGCCTACTTGTACATCCATCTATGGGACATTTAGATTTAATTATAGGAAGCTCTAAAATCTCTACTACCTTTATTATAACCTCTTCTTTTACATAAATTAAAGGTCTTATAGAAAATATATCTTTTTCAGGTTCATAGACCTTTGGATGAAAGGTTCCTAACTTACCAGTATAAAGCATATTCATAAGAAATGTTTCAACGGCATCATCCATATGATGCCCTAAGGCTATTTTTGACGCACCGAATTTTTTAGCTACTCTGCCAAGTGCGCCTCTTCTCAAACGCCCACATAGATAACAAGGATTTTTACTTGACTCAAAATCCAAAAAATTTATGATGTCAGTTTTTTCTACATGAAGCTTTATGCCCTCTTTTTCACAAAGCCATTTTAAAGGCCCTATATCCATATCAAATCCACAATCTAAATGCACCCCTATTAGATCAAAGCTTTTATAGGAATATTTGCTTAGTAGATTGAGGGCAATCAATAGTAAAGTGCTATCCTTTCCACCAGATAACCCCACTATTATTTTCTCATTTTCTTCAATCATATCATAATCATCTATTGCTCTTCTTATATCATTTAAAAATAATTTATTATACCATTTTTTCATATGCTTAACTCCCTACTTTAACAAAAGAAACAACAAAATATTTGTAGTTTAATTGTAAAGCTTAAGATTCAAGCGTTCAATTTATCAATCAAAGGCTTGATATCTCTGAATTATAAATTTTATTCTTTCAGAAAGCTTTTGCAATTCTTCTAGACTTCCATTTTCCCATATATCATCAAACTTACTCTGAAAATCCTTTGCTTCATCTTTATAGCCAAATAGGCTCAATAACTGTATATTGTTAGCAATTTCATAAACACTACTTGTTTTTTCTTCAAATAATATTTGAGCATTAATTATTTCATTCCTAATTTCATACATCTCTTTATCCAATTGATACGCGGCTTCTGCCGCCTTTCTCAATCTTATTCTAACATTTTCAGGAATATTCTTTTTATATTTATAATTTAAAGAATGCTCTACGGTTGCCCAGAAGTTCATAGCTAAAGTACGTATTTGTATCTCTGCCAGTATATTTTTTTCTCCTAGGGCAGTTTGAACGGGATACTTAATTATCACATGATAGCTTCTATATCCACTTTCCTTATTATTCTTTATATAATCCTTTTCATAAACAATCTCTAGGTCCTTACCACTTCTTTTTCTAATAAGCTCTACAACCTCATATATATCATCTACAAATTGACACATTATCCTTATGCCAGCTATATCCTCAATCTCTTCCTCTATTTCATCTTCAGGAATATTTCTTCTACTAGCTTTTTCCAGTATGCTAGATATCTTTTTTACCCTTCCCGTCACAAATTCAATAGGTGAATATTCATTCATATCTCTAAATTCATTTCTAATAGATTTGAATTTAACCTTTAGTTCTTCAACAGCTTGCCCATAGGGTAATAATATTTTTTTCCATTGTTTTATTCTCTGCAACTATACCACCCCACTAAAACCTATAGTCATTAACTTAATCTTAAAATATCTAGGTTATTACTTCAGACCCTATTCTTGTCTCATTTATGTATTTTCTAATTTGTTAATATGGATAAAAATTCTTCAAAATCTTCAAAGCTTTTGAACAAATAATCCGGTTCAAATTTCTTTAGGTCTTCATAGCTAGACCAACCAGTTGCAACAGCAACAGATTTTAATCCTAATATCTTCCCACACTCAATATCTAATGGTGTATCTCCAATAACATATATATCCTTTTCTAGAAAATCAATCTTATAAAAGTCTTTAGCCTCTTCAACGGCTTTTTCTATAATCTCCCACCGCTCAGCATCTTCGTCTCCAAAACCACCTATTTTAAAATACTTATTTAATCCTAAATGCAATAGCTTTAGTCTAGCTCCTCTTTCACAATTCCCAGTACCTAAAACATGAAATAAATTCTTTTGATTTAAAGTTGTATCAAATATCTCATTGATCCCTGGTAGAACTCTTGATGAAGTATTTAAGCTCAGCTCTTGTTTTAACATTTCTTCATACTTTTCAAAAAATCTAGCCATATTTTCTTCCTTGATGTCATTTATCTCAAGGGCATTCTTTAATATACGATAGTCCAATCTACCAGCCATATTGACTTCTTTAAATCCTTCCTCAATATTATAAAGATGAAGGAAGGTATTGTCCATAGCTCTTCTTCCTGAGCCCTTACTATCTATTAATGTTCCATCGATATCCCAAATTAAGAGTTTATTCTCCATTCTTATATCTCCCCAATATAGTAATCTTTCAACCTTATTATTCCCCAATTTTTATTAAGAGAAAGCATAGATAATCTTAAAAAGTTCAAATCATAATTTAATGAAACAATGCTTTTAGCTTAGACTATGTATTATAGAGATTCCAGTCAAGACTTTAATTTATACTATAAAAACCCTATATAATATATTTCGATTACTTATTTATCTCAAACAATACTATATCATATTTTCATTAATAAATTCTATATGTATATATAACTTTATATATTAATGTGGAAAATTGACCCTCATATAGGTCTGTTATTTCAAAAATTTTTTTACCCCTTTACCACTTAAATAATCATATCCTTTACCCTGATATATATCTAGCTGATCTAATTTTTCTTCTATCATATCCCTAATCCTCCACCAACTCATATTCCAATTACAGAAAAGAGTTTCTTCCTTAGGGGCTCTGCCTGCTATCCTTTGTATTACTATTTCTGGGCTTAAATAATTTATGAAACCCACAACCCTATTTACATATTCTTCAGCGGTAATTAGTGAAATCTTACCTTCTTCAAACATTCTACCCAGTTCTGTATTTTGTAATATATATAAAGAATGTAGTTTAATTTGATTTACCCCCATAGCCGATACTATCTTGGATGCTTCAATTACATCCTCCATATCATCCCAAGGGAGATTTAATATTAAATGACAGCAGCTTTCAAATCCAAAGGATTTAATATTATTTATTGCATCAATAAATTCAGCTAAGGTATGTCCTCGCTTTATCTTCTTTAATGTTTTGTAATTAATAGTTTGTAATCCTAATTCTATAGTTATTTCCACTCCATACTTTTTCTTTAAGTCATCTAACACCTGTAGATACCTAGGATGTATACAATCTGGTCTAGTTGATACACATATTTCTACTATATTTTCAACCTCTGCTGCCTCTTGAACATATTTTTCAAAGGAATCAATAGGCATATATGTATTAGTAAAGTTCTGGAAATATGCTATAAACCTTTCAGCCTTATATTTTTTTCTGATGTATTCGATGTTTTTATTTAGTTGTTCCTGAACAGATAGTGTATTTTCTAAGCTTTCAAAGCCTGTTCCTACATCTCCACAAAAAATACATCCTCCTATTCCGCATTCTCCATCTCTATTTGGACAGGTTAAGGGAAGATTAATGGGAATCTTATAAACTTTTTGTCCATATTTCTCCTTTAGATAGCTTGAGTATGTTCTATATCTTTGTCTACTTTCTTCCATATTCACTTCCCTCTTTCACGCTTATGAATAATCACTATCTTAGTATATCATTAATAGGTATATTTATCACACAAAAAAGCAAGTGTTTATTTCCACTTGCTTTTTTACTCTATACAGCTCTTTCATTAAATTCATTAACAGGTACAATCTCCAGTACAATATTTCGATCTAGCTTTCTTTTAAATCTTTCTATCATATTTTGTTGCGAGGATTTTTCTAAGGATTCACCCATAACTACTATCTCTATATTGTTCTTTTCAGCAAAGTTCATTAACGTTTCTTCTATATCTGGAGCCTTTATAACCGTTAAATCTGCGCCATAGGATTTAGAAATATCAAATAGATATTCCAATGCGTCAGATTCCTTAAGCTTACCAAAATACTTCCATCCATCTTTTACAACATGAATTACATGAAGCTGTCCATCTACATCTAACTTGTTTTTGACTTCAGCGCCTCTCTCGATTAGTCTCTCACAGGATTTTTGCTGTGTAACACAGACCATTATATCTTTGTTTTTCTTCATATCATACCCCTCTCGCGGTAGATCACCGTTAAATTGGGTTAAAATAATCCCTAGTATTTATTCCTATATATATATTATACTACAATTCCATATGCTTTAAACATCTTTTAAAAATTGTTAACTTTTTATTAACATTTAAACTACAGATGCCAATAACAAAAGCTCTTCATTATCATTATAAATCTTATCAAACTGAGATATTGGCAGGGGATTTTTGCCCTTACCCGCCTCTACTGTATATCCTGGTCTTCTATATTCCTGAATAAACCAATCCTTCATTCCTGCATAGGATGCTATTCCATATACTTCCCCAAGCCTATACCCGCTCACATCTGAAAACATTTCACCTATTGTCTTTGCCTCAGGTGGTTGAAGATTATCAAACCTCCAAAATATAACCTCTCCCTGGGTATGATATGCAAGGACAAGCCTAAAATCGTGATTCTTTACAAACTCGGTTACGGCCTCGGTTTCTGGCTCAGATAAAGGAAAAGGGCCTCCATACCTAGTTGGTCCTGGCCCAACAATTCCCAATGCTATCTCCGCATCCTTAGACTCCTGCCATCTTGCAGGATAGTTATGGTTCAGATCTACCCCTTTATTATTGGCCTGCCAATTCTTTGAAAAATCTGTACTGCCATTGTTCCATACTATTAGTTCATTATAATAGGGATTATCTCTACTAAGCCCATTTAGTACTAAATCTACTCCATCTGGATTAACCATTGGCATAATATATATACTACTTTCATTCCATAGTTTTTCTAAATCATAACCCCTTATGTTTTTTCCATCGGTATAGCTCTTCAAGAAATTCTCTGTGAATTTCATAAGAAGTGGTGCAGTGATCCACTCTAGTGAATGATGGGCTCCATTATAGAAAACTTTATTTGGACCCTTTCCCAGCCTTATATAATATAGTTTTTTCCCTAGGACACTTTCCCCTGCTACTCCTACTTCAATAAAGGGATATCTAACTTTTAGACCCTCGATATCTCTTTCCATTATTTCATAGGTATAGTCTATATTTGTATCTACAACATCTATCCCATAGGGCACAATTATTTTCTGCCCTATTTGAAGCTGAAAGGGATTAATTCCAGGATTAGCTGTAACAATTTTATTAACAGTAGTATAATAATCTCTAGCTATTTGCCATAATGTATCTCCAGATTGAATATAATATTCATCATAGCCCCTTAGCAACACATTTATTAGTTTATATGTTTGAGGCCCAATTATCCCATCTGGAGTTAAATTATTATCTTTTTGAAAGGATATTACTGCATCTCTAGTTTGGGGTCCATAATAGCCATCTATGGGTCCTGGATTATATCCGATTTTTTTAAGCAAAGATTGTATCTCCATCACATCTGTACCTTGTGAGCCTATGTCTAAAACTCTCAATTTAATCCCTCCTAAAAAGCTACCTTAACTTAAATTATCCATGGGAAGTTTAAAAATATTTAGGTTGATTTTGATTTCTAAGACGTCTATCAAGTTTTAGGGCATACCAAAACGGTACGTCCAAAATTTGATAAATGTCTTAGAAATAAAAGGACGCAGTAGAGTTTTAAATCTCCTATGAATAATATGGGTTAATATTATCATATACAGTTAAAATCATTTATGTTCCATATTTAGCTAAAGCTATGTTTTATAATAAAGCTTATATGGTATACTAACTTATAGAGCTTTAAATTCAGCTATTTATTTATACATATTTAAAGGTAATGATTTATTTAGGAGGTAATTATATGGAACGATATACTAAGGTTATTGAACTTTTAGGCTCATACTTTACAAAGGAATATGAGAAAAAGAAAAATCATAGAAATAAAATTAGAGAAGTAAAAGAAAACACGGTTAGTAAATTCTTTCTTCAAGGCAAAGCTGAAGTATTAGTCATCATGGAAGAAACGGGAAAGGAAATATTATTAAATATAGACAGTGATCCACAGGATATAAAAAGATTTTTGGGAAAATCATTTTTAGCAAGATAAGATGTATTGCCAAAATGACTTTAAAGAATTGAAATTATACAACTTGCTCACAGCATGAGAAAAAGAGTAAAGAGCCCATAGTGGACTCTTTACTCTTTTTTAGGTTTATACCAGATATTTATTTAAATCTTCATTAAGCTGGTCTTTGTTACAGCTGATTGTCATGAAGAAATCGATTTCATATTTATCAGACAAAACTTCTAGCTTACTAACTAGTTTAGGTATTTCATCACAATTCGAATCCATTACTTTTAATAATCCGTCAATATAAATCTTATTAATGTCGTAATCATTTGATATAATTCCACAAAGGAATCCGAAAAATTCATCTATAGTGCTTGTGGGATATTCATCCATACTTATGAATCTTAACTTATGCTTAAGATCATACATGTGCCTTTTATCATCGTCCACAAATATTATGTTACCCTTAGATTTCACAACCTCTTCATTTGCTAACCCAATTATTTTTTTAGTTTTCCCAGTACCCTTTGAGCCTGCCAATATACTTATCATTTTAATCTCCTCCCTTAAATTTGTTAGAGAAAGAATATAAGGTTAAAGAATATTTAGAATATTCTTTAGTAACTAGTTCTACGATTTTCGAGAAATTCCTCCAGAAACATTTAATTTTTTTTCTCAATTAACATTCGTTATTTCTTCACATTTTCTATGTAGCTTTTTCTTAGCTGTCCACAAGCAGCATCGATATCGCTACCTAGTTCTCTCCTAATCGTTGCATCAATACCATTTTTCTTTAGTATTTTTTGAAATTCATATGCCCTTTCCCTTGTTGAACCTTTAAGTTGTTTTTCCTTAACTTCATTAAGTGGAATAAGATTTACATGACAAAGCATATTTTTTAATTTTTGTGAAAGTTCAATGGCACAGGCTTTGTCATCATTAAACCCCTTTATTAAAGAATATTCAAAGGTTACTCTACGATTAGTCTTTTTAGTATATTTCTTACATGCATCTAAAAGTTTTTCAATATTATATACTTTATTTATAGGCATAATTTTATTTCTCATACTATCGTTTGGTGCATGTAGGGAAATAGCTAAAGTTATTTGAAGCCTTTCTTCCGCTAATTCAAGTAGTTTAGGAATAATGCCGCATGTGGACAGGGTAATGTTTCTCATACTTATGTTTAATCCTAAGGGGTCGTTAATTATATTAAAAAATTTGATAATCTCTTCGTAGTTATCAAGGGGCTCCCCGCTCCCCATAAGTACAACATTAGATATCCTCTCTCCATTATCCTTCTGTATAGACAATATCTGCCCAATAATTTCTCCGGAGGTCAAATTTCTCACAATCCCATCAATTGTTGAGGCACAAAAACTACACCCCATTTTACAACCTACTTGTGTGGATACACAAACAGTATTCCCATGCTTATATTTCATCAATACACTTTCAATAATGTTTCCATCCTTAAGAGCAAATAAATATTTTTTTGTCCCGTCGATCTTGGATTCTAATACCTTTAATATATCCATATTATTTACATATGATACCCTCTTAAGTTGGTTTTTGAATTTTTTAGATAAATTTGTCATAGAGTCTATATCATCAATACCTTTATAGACCCAACTAAATATTTGCCTTCCCCTAAACTTTTTTTCGCCTGCTTGAATTGCTAAGTCCTCTAATTCAACAATAGTACAACTTCTAAGATCAACCATTTTTTCCATAAAGTATTTCACCTGTCCTTAATTATTTATTACCCTATTTTTTGTCTTTTTAATCTATATTATCCCAATTATAATTTTAGTAGTTTTAAATTAAAGATTTTGTTTTAATTATACTATACAAACCCTATATAATGGGTATAAACTCTTCAAAATCCTTTTTCTTTCTTGTATCTTAAAAATAACAGCTTCTATACAGCTGTTATTTTCACTTGATTTATAGCTATTTTATTGGAATATTGGTCTTTGATTCCAATTTCTTTCCTTTGGCTTTTAAATAGTTTTTCAACTTTTCCTTAGATGTGTTCATTATTAGTTCTTCAGGCATTCCTACTAATTTAAAAACTTCAATTGAGTCATTAAATTTACCGACATCAAAGGAAATATGGGCATCACTACCTGCTACAACAAAAACACCAAGTTCCTTGGCTTTCCTAGCGATCATAATACAATTATCCTTGCTTCCACTTCTACCCGGGTTTGTAAATGTACTATTATTAATTTCGATAATCTTATTCTTCCTTTTAGCTCCTAAAACAAACTCCTCTACCTCTATTGGAAATTTAGGATTTCCAGGATGGGCTACTATATCTACATAATCATTATCCATAACCTTTAGGAATGCCCTTGTGTTTTGTTCCCTTGTTCCAGGCTGTATACACACATCATGTAGACTAGCAAGCACCAAATCTAATCTCTGTAAATAGTCTTTAGGTATGTCAATATTTCCATCGTAATCTATAATATTTGCTTCAACACCTCTTAGTATTTCAATTCCATCTATTTCTCTTGGTATCACCCTTTGATTGCCTATATGAAAAATATTAGGCCCTCCAGGCATAGCAGGTCCATGGTCTGTAAAGGCAACTAGCTCCAAACCTTTCTTTTTTGCTTCCACCACATAATCATGTATAGTGCTATATGCATGCCCACTAGCAATAGTATGGGTATGAGTATCTAATACAAATTTCATTGTTTTATCCTCCATATGTATAGGGTTTTTGAAGTATATACTAAAATCCCCATATACTTGTTAATTTTTATATAAATATTTTAAACATTAATAACCTTTATCTAAATCTACTATATTAATAAGCTCCTCACCATTCATATATCTTTTCATATTCTTATATAAATAATCAAATCTTCTCTTGTTTCTCATTTCAGAAATCCAGCAGTTATGTGGTGTTACAACAACATTGTTGAGGTTCCACAAAGGACTATCCTTTGGTAGCGGTTCTTTTTCAAATACATCTAGGGCAACTCCCTTAAATTTTCCCCCATTAATTTTTTTTATTAAACTTCCCTCATCAATAATACTACCTCTAGATACATTTATCAAATATGAACCATCTTTAAACATATTAATTGTAGTATCGTTAATCAGATGATGTGTATCATTAGTATAGGGAATTGCTAATACAACTATATCTGATAGCGATAATATTTTATCTATTTCCTTTATTGAGTAGCATGTGTCAAAATACTCAACGTCTTTTCCCCTTGTGTTTAATCCTAATATATTAGCTTCAAATGACTTTAACCTTTTTGCAGTTTCCTTAGCAATAGTACCGGTTCCAATAAATCCTACTGTCTTGTTATATAATTCTAATATCGATGTATCTATTTGCCACCTTTGATTTGATTGTTTTGTATAAAAACCCCTTGAATTTTTTAACATTTCCAGTACTTTTAAAACAATCCACTCACTAATTGGTATGGAATAACCACCCTTATTATTTGTTAAAATAATACCCTTCTCCCTTATATACTCTAAGGGGGCTTGATCTATTCCTATACTCGATAACATAATCACTTTCAGATTTTTAAATTTAGAGATATCTAATGTGTTAAAAGGATTGTAACAAACTAATACTTCAACATCTTCTATTTCCTTTATATTGGTTAACTGTTTTTCATCTATATAAATAGTATCATATCCAAGTTTTTCAATACTCCTCATTTTCTCTTCCCCATAGTCATATGTAAATAGAACCTTCATTCCCTTCCTCCTTTCCCAAAACAGAACTCTAAAAACATCAACGCCCCACCCTTACTTAGATTTTGGGCGAAAAAAGACACCAATAATTAAAAGCTACTGCAAAGCAGTAACTTTAATTAAAAATCTCGTCTTCATATTCGTCAATATTTCCACTAAGAACATCGGCTAATCCTACAAATTCACAGCCCACGATAAATCCTTCGTTTATTTTCTGATTCCTTACTATTCTAAGGACACTGTAAAAGGTTTTTTCATCGTCAATAGTTATTTTTGCATTAAAAAAGTAATCAATAGGTAGTTCTATTTCACTAATAAATCCAATTCCCATTTTAGAAACATTTATTACCGTAACCTCATCATTGATATTTTTTATGGTTTCGTCCCCAGATTTGTATAAAGAATCAATTGTTAGTTTTATGTTTACGGGTAATCTTTTGAACTTCCTCCTATCATCCATAAAAAAGCCTCCCTAATCATATCATTTATATTATTATACCATATATGCATCAAAATCTATGTCATCAAAATATGTTTTATCATAAACTATAATATAGATATGAAATGTTTTGCTCTATAAACAACTTTATTCATTATGACCACATATATTTCATGTCACATATAATTTAAATGGGGTATTATAATGTCAGATAACTGTAAAGACTTTTTTAAAATCTTAAAATCCGAAACCTTTCTGGCCTTAATAAAGGCTGATAAAATTAAAATTGCACAGCTAAATGCAGCTATTGCTTTACTTATTAAATGTAATATTGACTTTGATGTAATATTTACTTCTGGAACTAATAGAGAAGATCCTCAGGCACTCCTTACAGTGTACATAAACCCTAATACTAATATAGATTTTACATTTGAATTTGACGGGTGTTAGTTAATCTGACTTCTTTATCTATCCATTCTAAATAAATCTAGAAATCTTGAATATTCACCAAAATATAAATCCTTAATCAGCTTTGCTCCAATAACGGCATATAAAATGCCATTTGACCCATAGCCAAGGCAAAAATAACAGTTAGGATATTTCTTATACTCACCTATATAGGGTAATCCATCCTGTGACTCTCCAAATAAACCACTGAAACGATATTGTATTTCTATGTCATTTATTTTAGGCATTAGGCTTAGAAGTCTATTATTTAAAATTTGAAACTTTTCTATTGATATAGGATCATCATTGGTTAAAGTAGCTATTTTACTATTTTGTCCACCTAAATCTAAATCTTCTCCACCAATAATTATTCTATCATCACTTGTAGTTCGTAAATATGTATATGGATCATTTGTATCCCTGATTATACATCGTTTATGCCATCCATCAAAATTTTTTATAGGTTTTGATACTAAGGTGAAGCTTCTTGTTAGTATTGCTGTTTTATTTTGTATGAGATCCTTCGCTTCAAATCCAGTTGCAAAGACAACTTTTTTTGCATTTATTTTAAATTGATTTTTAGTTACTAGTTCCACATGATTACTACATTGATTTATTTTCATTATCTCTGTATTTTCAAATACCCTTAATCCATGACCTAAAGAATGATTGATAAGAGCATGGGAAAAGGAATAGGGATCGATCTCTCCCCCACCTTTTTTTGAATATATTCCGGCTTTAATTGGAAAAGAAAACATCTGATTGCCTCTTTTTTCATCAATAAATTCTACATCAAAACCATTCTTTTTTCTAAGTTCATATTCTTTCTTAAGAAGAGAAACATCTCCATCACTATTCGTATAATAGAAACAATCTCTAAGACTAAAACCGCATTTTTTCCCAAGGGCATCGATTATTTTTTTTATTTCATAAACCGCATTTTCAGTGAGCTTAAAACATGCTGCTGCATCATCGATCCCTATCATTCCCTTTAATCCTATGAGATCAGTGTCTATCTCATACTGTAAAATTGAAGTTGAAGCACTGGTACTTCCATATCCAATAATGTTTTTATCAACTATTATTGTATTTACTCCAGCCATAGCAAAATAGTATGCACAGATTGCTCCAGTTACGCCCCCACCTATCACCACAACTTCACAATCTATATCATCGCTCAAATATGTAAATTTATTAGGAATACTATTAATATTTGTCCACAACATTTCTCCGGAAACTAAGTTCATATTTAATCCTCCAGTTGTTAGATTTACTCCCCCTTTATTTTCTGTAATTCCTAATAAATATATACTTTTTATCGTCCATATCCTTCAACAATTTGCACCAATCTTTTTTGTCCTTTCTCAGATAAACCCAGAGTATATATTTCTTTATTAAGCATTTCCTTACTTCCATATCCCTTTATATATCCATTTACATGGGCAGCGGAGGTTGAATTGATAAAATCCGTAAAATTAGTATACATACTACTAAATTCATTCATAAGCTCTCGTACCAATTGCAGATAATGCTTCTGATGATAATTCTCAGCCAAATAAAATTTTTCAAGCTCCCCGATCTCCGTGAATATTTTTGTCTTTTTTCTTACCTCTTCCCTTTCCTTGGACTTAAGGGCTTTCTCCCTTTGTTTCTCATCATGATAAAAGACCATGGATGCATATTGCCTTGAGGGAGCATTATATTCTGGAATGTGACTTCTCCAAAATATATCTAGCAGCTCTTCGTAGGATATAATCTGCGAGTCAAAGTCAATTTGAATGGTTTCCCCATGGTCCCCTAAATCATGATATGTGGGATACACCTTAGCTCCTCCTGCATAACCAACTCTTGTACTAACCACTCCCTTTACAAGCCCAAACTGGGCATCTGGCCCCCAAAATCAGCCCATAGCAAAGGTAGCTGTCTCTAGTTCCTTTACTTTTAGTAAATCCATCCCAGGTAAATTTTCCATATTCAATCTTCTCCCTATAAAAAGTGTATTACTGATTAAAGTATATATATAGGGTTTTCATAGTATAACTTAACTTATGCATGGACAAATATGCGATGGTTCTGGGCATTTTGTACTTGTATAAGTTAAAGTCTATACTAAAATCCCTATATTATAGATATTCCAGTTAAACAGTTAATTTATACACATCAAAACTCCCTAGAAACATCGGATATTTTGAGATGTATAAATTAAGTTTAACTTTTGGAAATCTATATTTTTACCCATAAATCATGTTTAATAGACATTATCCCCAATTATATTTAGTAATGCATTTAAACACAGTAAATTTCATGTTAAACTGTTAATAGCCTAATAAAATGCTATTTCATATATAGCTAAAGGAGCTGAAAAAACATGTTAAAGCTGCTAAAAAACATTGTCCTTCTTATTTTATTTATAGCTACTATATTGATTTTTATTAATATACATGTACTAGTACTAGAAGATGTACAGAATAACAAAACCATTTTCATCGTAAAAGTTAATCCAAATGATGAATTCACAATGACATGGATGCATTCCGTTGAATTACAACCCTGGGAAGAAATTTTTAGAATAGATGATGACTATCATGTTATATTGGATAGAACTAGATTCAAATCCTTTGGTGCAGGAGTACCAGATTATGCGGGTGATAAATCCGAGGTAAAGGATGGGTATGTAATCTTTAGCGGCATTAATAAAAAAATGAATGATTTACAATATGGAATTTCTGATTTTGCAAAGCATACATTTAATTTTTCAGATAAAGAGTTAAGACTTTATGAGCATATAGAAGATGGCAACGCAATAAAGATCTATACAAAGCCTCTAAATATGCTAGAATATTTTATAAAAAAAGCTGCTTCAATTTAGTTTAAGAAGCAGCTTCTATACTTTTCTATGCATTGCTTAAAACTTTTCCATTAGATATTTTACCGGAAATGAAAACCAATAAGAAAATAGCAATCCCTATTACATCGGAAAATATTCCAGGTTTTATTAATAGTAGAGCCGATGCAAGCATAATTATTCTATATATTATGTTTAGCTTCTTATTTAGATATCCTTCAACTGAAGCTCCTAATGCAACTACACCTATCACCGCAGTAATAACAACTATAACAGTTTCAAATAAAGTTGTATTGATAAGAAGTAGTGATGGAGAAAATACAAATATATATGGTACTACAAAGCCTGCCAAGGCTAATTTCACTGCTTGGAATCCAGTTTGTGCAGGTTTCCCACCGGCTATACCTGCTCCGGCAAATGCTGCCAAGGCAACGGGAGGTGTTAGATTTGCCAGCATCCCAAAGTAGAATACAAACATATGTGAAACTAAATGAGGTATTCCCATTTTGGCTAAAGCTGGAGCTGCCATAGTAGCTGTTATTATATAGGCTGGAATTGAAGGCAAGCCCATTCCCAAAACAATGCAAGCTATCATTGTTAATATTAAAGTCATAAACAAATTTCCTTTTCCCAGGAAAAGAATTGCCCCGGCTAATTTTAGACCAAATCCAGTCAAGGTAGCTACTCCGATTATTAATCCTACTACTGCACAGGACATTGCAACACCTAACGCTGTACGAGTCCCACTTTCTAAAGCATCTATTATATCCTTAAAACTCATCCTAGTCTCTTTCCTTAAAAAGCTCACCCCTATAGTTAAAAGAATTGACCAAAATGCGGCATATATTGGTGTCCTTCCGCTTATTAAAAAGTATAATAATCCCACTAAGGGTAATAAAAGATGTCCTCTTTGTTTTAATACATCAACCACCTTAGGCAATTGATCCTTGGGCATTCCTGTAAGTCCCTTTCTAGATGCTCTTAAATGAATTATTACGATAACCCCTAAATAATAAAGCAGTGCCGGTATTATTGCTGAAACAGCAATTTTTATATATTCTATACCCAAATATTCTGCCATAATAAATGCCGCAGCACCCATAACGGGTGGTAAAATTTGTCCACCACAAGAAGCGGCGGCTTCAACTGCACCAGCAAACTCCTTATCATATCCAATCTTTTTCATAAGGGGTATAGTAAAGGCCCCTGTAGTAACAACATTTGCAACGGCACTACCATTTATAGACCCTAAAAATCCACTTGATACTACGGCCACCTTAGCTGGTCCCCCTTTTCCGGACCCTGCAATAGCCATAGATAGATCATTAAAGAATTGTCCCATTCCTGATTTTTGTAAAAAGGCTCCAAATAGGACAAATAAGAATATATAAGTAGACGAAACCCCTATGGCAATACCAAAAATACCTTCTGTAGTAAGATACATATATTCAGCTATATCCCTTAATCCATATCCTCTGTGGGCAATAATATTGGGAAGATTGCGTCCAAATAATGCATAAAGTATAAATAGTACTGCTAGTAAAGCAATTTCTTTCCCTGTAATTCTCCTAGCTGCCTCTAGCACAAGCAATATAGCCATGAACGCAAAAACAATATCAACATTACTTGGCATACCTGCTCTCATAACTAATGCCTTATAATTCAGTACTATATATCCACCTAAACTAAGTGATAATAACGCAAAAAACCAATCTAATATAGAAGGTTTTTTCTTAGAGGATCTTTTCCCAAATGGATAAAGTATAAATACAAGTGCCATAACAACTGAAGTATGCACTGCCCTATGCATTAGGGTAACCAATGGCCCACTCCACGCTGTATACAGATGAAATAGGGATAGTCCTACACAAGCAATAAATACTATCATTCCAGGTATACTATTCTTATCAAATTTTCTAAATCTGGATTCCGTATCATACTTTTCTAGTACCTGTTCATGCCCAATTTTAGCTGCTTCACCGACTGATTTTTTATCATCCATAGGCTATTTCCCACCTTCCTAAAAATACTAAAGGGTATTACTGAGTAACACCCTCAGGCAGTTGACAAATCCGAATTTCTTCGTTGTTGCTGAAACCCAGAACCCTTACGTATGTCTGTATACGCTACAGCCTCTGGGTTTCAGCACGCCTCAAACTTCAAATTTCTCAACTGCCTGACATCTTGTTGACTTTGTCAACAAGATGAGGGTATTACTAAGTAACACCCTTCTATCTTTTTTACTTACCTTGTTCTTTAAAATATTTTTCTGCTCCTGGATGCAAAGGAATTGGCATACCATCACGAACAGTATCTATAGTGATTCTTTTAGCGGCTGAATGGGTTCCTACTAAAGTATCTAGGTTTTCAAATATGGTTTTTGTGATATTATAAACTAACTCTTCGCTCAAATCTTCTCTTGTTACCAATAAAGTTTTAACTGCCGCAGTTTCAACATCCTTATCATTATCATATGTTCCAGCGGAAATCATTTCCGAAGAGTAGAAAGGAAATTCTGCCGCTAGCTTTTTAATTGCTTCTTTTCTTATTGGAATTATTTTTACATCATGGGTTGTAGCTAAATCCATGATAGTAGCATTGGGAAGACCAGATGTTAAGAAGGCTGCATCAATAGCTCCATTTTTAAGCTGTTCTACGGATTCAGCATATGATAAGAAATCTTCATCTATATCATCATAAGTAATTTCGTGGGCGGCTAGTATCTGACGGGCATTTACTTCAGTACCACTACCAGGTGCCCCAACACCTACCTTTTTACCCTTTAATTCTGATACTTCATTTATACCCTTATCTTTTAACGTAATTAGTTGAACAAAGTTAGGATATAAGGATGCAATTCCCCTTAGATTTTCAACTTTTCCTTTTTCTTTAAAAACTTCAGTACCTGTATAAGCATAATTTACCACATCATTCATCGCAAAGGCAATTTCAGCCTTCTTTGTCCCCAATAATGTTGCATTTACTGCGGAAGCTCCTGTGGATTGTACAGATGCATTTACTACATCAACCTTCTCATTTAATAAGTTAGATATAGCTCCACCAATAGCAAAGTATGGTCCTGAACTTCCACCTGTAACAATAGTTACAAACGTTTTCTTACCATTCGCACTTGACCCACTCCCGGAATCAGCAGGCGCATCATTTTGTGAACATCCTACTACTACCATACTAAATATTAATAGAAGTATAAATAACAACAAAACTTTTCTCTTCATTTTTTGCCCCCCTAATTTCATATTCATTTGGATAATTAAATTTTATTACACTACATAAAAATATAGAACTGATTACAATTTTATTACATTATTTTTAAATAAAGTGCAATATATGTAAATAACATACAGTTTAATTCATATTACTAATTATTAGGGGTATACATTTATAGGGATTGATCATAGTCCAAGTATTCCTTTAAACTTTTTCATATAATTTCTGCTAACGGGTATTTCACAATCTTTTATTCCTTTAACTTTAATTTTATAGGTATAATTAAACCACGGTATTATTTCATCAATAAAATCTAGATTAATGATATAACTCTTATGGGTTCTTATAAACTTTATTTTTTTTAGTCTATCCTCTAGTTCCTTCAATGAGTAATTAGAATTATACACACCATCTATGGTATTTACAATTATAATGTTATTAATTGACTGGATATATTGTATACAACTTGTATCTACTAAAATCAATTTATTATTTTGTTTTACACACAACTTATCTAGGCTGATCTTTTTATTTTCTAAGACTTCATTAGACTTTTTATTATGTCTTATTAATTGGATATTTTTCCTTATTCTTTCAATAGTAAGCTTTATTCTTTCTTCTAAAAAAGGCTTTAATATATAATCTACTGCATTTAGTTGAAATCCCTGTATAGCGTATTCATCATAGGCAGTTGCAAATACAATATAAGGTGGCGTATCCACCTCTAGCATTTTTTCAGCAACTAACATACCACTAATATCATGGAGATGTATATCTAAAAATACAATATCGGGCTTTAGGGATTTTGCCAATTCAATGGCTTCTTCTCCTTCACCACTTTCCCCGCATATTTCAATGTCATCGTATTCATTTAAAAAGCACTTAAGTTCATCTCTTATATATTTTTCATCATCTACAATCAATACTTTAAGCACCACGACCACATCCCATTTCAAAAGTAATTATTGGTATTTTAAAGTGTACAGACGTTCCTGTACCTACTTTACTCTCTATTTTCAGTCCATACCTTTCTCCAAATATCCCCTTAAGCCTTAGATTAACATTATTTATACCTATTGAAGTATCATATTTATTATCATGCCTTAATATCTGAAGTACTTTATTCTCCTCAATTCCCACTCCATCATCGGAAATTATAATGTTGACTTCATCATCCTTCTTACTTCCCTTTATTCTTACCGTTCCCCCTTGTTTTTGTGGTAGAATACCATGTTTAATAGCATTCTCAACAATAGGCTGTAAACTTAAGGGAGGAATAAAACATCTCAAATCATCTTCCATTTCATATATTATTTTTAGCTTATCCTCAAACCTGGCCATTTCGATTTCAATATATGATTTCACATGATTAAGTTCCACCTCTAATTTAACTACGTCCTTATTATTATTTAAGTTTTTTCTAAAGTAATTGCTCAAATGAATTATCAAATTTCTTGCCTTTTCAGGATCGATCCTACAAAGTGAGGCTATCACTGTTAATGAGTTGAAAAGAAAGTGTGGATTAATTTGAGCTTGTAAAGCCTTAAATTCAGCTGCAGCAAGTAGCTTAGAATTTTGCTCTAATTTCCCCAAGGTTAGTTGAGTGGAAAAAAGCTTAGCTAATCCGGTTCCTAACTCCAAGTCAATAGCCGTTATAGAATTAGACAACTTTTTATATAATTTTAAGCTGCCAATAATCTTATTATTTTCCTTCAATGGTAATACCATAAATGATTGGTATAAATATTCACAATCCTCATATTTAATTTTACTGCAATCATTAACCAATATTACTTCGCCGGTCTTAATTGTATGCAAATCCTTATTAGAAATATAATTACTATTTGAAATGCTAGCTTCATTATTCAGACCTATATGGGTAATAATTCTTTCTGTATCGCTAATACTAACTGCATCAAATTCCGTCATATTGTATATAATTTCTGCCACATTACTAATAGTATCTGAATATATACCCTGCTTTACAAAGGGTAACGCCTTATCTGCAATTTTTAATGTTAAATTGGCTTGATAAGCTCCCATCTTCTCTTGTTCCTTAAATATATTTTCAATAATTATAAATAAAAGTGCCATTCCCAGGGAATTAATTATGACCATTGGAAGCCATATATCTTTTACCAAATCTACTGCCATATAAAAGGGCTTGGAAAATATCAGTACGGATATTTTTCTCATACTTTCCCCTATGGCACCGGTAAGTCCAGCATATATCCACTTTTTATTTTTGTTTTGCATTACTCTTCCCATATATCCTGCCATCAAGCCTTCAAAAACTGTGGATATTGCACAGGCCGTACTTGTAAATTCCCCGGAATCAATTAAAGCTCTATGTATGCCTGCAACTGCACCGGACATAAGCCCAACAAAGGGGCCACCTAAAAGTCCGCCAATTCCTACTCCAATGATACGTGTATTTATTAATGCTCCATTAAATTCAATACTAAAATAAGTACCCACAATGCCAAACAAACCAAATATAAGACACAATAAAAGCTTATCCCATAGTTTAACTGGCCTTTTAGCTATAAGATTTCTAAATGCCTTTAATCTAGATAGAATGAATGCAAACACAAACAAATTTCCAAATTTATTTCCCAATTCTAAAATTAAACCTACTTCCATTTACTTCACTCCATGATAATATATATAATTGAGATATGTTAGTTCCATCAAGAATAGCATAGATTTTATAATATTTTTACTATTCAGATATATATTAACATAATACTTAAAAATATGAAATAGAAAAACCCCCTACTGTTTTTATTTATTCAGTAAAGGGCTATAGATATTCCAGTTAAATAGTTAATTTATACTAAAATCCCTATATGTGGATTGAGGTTAAAACTTTTACTTTCTAGAGTCTCTTACAATAAAGGTGGGTAATGTATAGCAATCATGAAGTCCAGATATTATTGGGTTCTTTCCAATTCTTGAATATAGTCCATATAATTTTTCATTATACATGTACATTCCAGTAATATTATTAAATTTGCTTATCTTTAATTTACCTTCAACAAACTCAACCAAATCACTTTTATTTGGAGTATAGTATTCCTGTATTAAATAATCCTTTCCATGACATTCTAAAAGCTTTTCCTTCCATTGTTCTGCACTGAAATCTCTTCCAGCATATACTCCCCTGGAAGCATATAAATCACTAGGCTTTAATATATATTCATCCCTATTGATTGTAAGCTCATCAAAATCAAATTCATCCCCTTCAAATTTAGCCGTAAGGGGTATATGATCTTTAATGAATTGACCTTCATCCTCAGTGAGAAATTCTAGGGTATCTTTATCATGTAAAATTTTAAATATGACTTTATTATGAATAATTTGAGACTTTATGGGGCCAACTATGCAAACTTTACCCTCCATAGCTGCTTGTATAAAATCCGGTATCTCATCGGCTCTTTCTATGAGATCCCTTGTAACAAGTCTTCTATAAACTATATCAATCCTCATATCATCTATATATAGCTTACCATGGGAATACTTTAAATCCCTAGGGTCAACAATCATGGTCTTATAACCATTTTTTTCGAAGCTATCCCTAAACACCTCAAACTCGTTTGGACTTCCTGTATCATTAAAATCTACAATAGCAACATTTGGTTTTTGAATTTCTGGGTTAAATTCTTTAAAAATACTTATACATTCCTCCACCCATGTATCAAAAAGCTCAAAGGAGCTTATATCGTATTTTCTGCTCATCTCTTTAAATGCTATAGACTCAGATAATATTCTGGAAAGCTCTCTATCCTCATTCATAGCCGATGATCCATCAGCATTCAGTTCACAGAACTTAAAGCTTCCATCATCCTTATAAAATATATCAAATCTAGCCATAGGTACTCTTGCATTATATCCATGCTGGGTCAAGATTAATTTCTCTAAAAGCTCTGAAAATCCAAATTTTTCTCTAAAAGCTGGATAGTTTATATATCTATCTATAACCTTTCTAATGATCGTCATCAATGTATCCGTAAGCTTTGTAAATCTTTCTAAATCTTTTTGTGTATAAAGCTTAGGCATATATAAGAAGGGAATGGGCTTCCCTTTGTACATTGCAGTAGAAGCTTTTACCTTATCCATAGCATCTAAATAATCGCTACAATACAAAGTCTCATTAGCATTTATGATATCTATATATTCTCTATCTAAATCTATCCGATTCAAAATATCTTCCTCCTATTAAAATATATTATTTAGAAAACTATTTTCTAATGCCCTATGCTTACCGAGTTTAATTTTTTCTTTTATTTCTAGTGATAAAGTTCTTTCATTATAAGCTAACTCTTTGAGGGGCAGAAGATATTTAGCTTCTTCCCTATCTAGACCTCTTTCTGACAAAGCTATGATATCCCTACAGACTTCAAAGATATTTTTATCCATTACGCTAGTATTTTTACCGGATTCAATAATTTCAGCTTTTTTCTTTCTTACACAATCATTTGAAATCATTTCTAAATGATCGTACAAATAATCCAAATTTTCTTGATCATATATCAAACCCTTCCAAAGTGCAATACCACTTATGTTAAAGGGATATGGTACTGAATCAGCCATTCTGACCTCTATAAATTTTTTAGCTCTTACATCTGGAAAATACATTGTAAGCACATGCTCCAATTCTTCTATTGTAAATTCATTTGGATCATAAATTTCTTTAAATGGCTTTCTAGCTGTATATAAAAACTCATTATTTCTTCGAATGATTATTGGGGGAGTATTTAAAATATACTCTGAATAATCTTCATATCCAAAGCTTTTATCTAAGGCTTTTGGAACTACCATGCATCTATCATCATCACAGTTATTCCATATATGGGTCCTTAATGTATTCTTAGTCCAAAGCTCTCCTTCAAAGAAAGGAGCATTGTCAAACATGAAAGAGATAATAGGTGAAAGTGCATTTGCAACTCTAAATTTTTTCATGAAATCATCTTCACTACAATAATCCAAGGTTACTTGAAGGGAAGCTGTTCCCTTCATCATATTATGGGCATATTTACCCCTTCCCTTAAAATACTCCGACATATATTTATATCTATCCTTAGGAATAAAGGGAATTTCTTCTATTTTACTTTCTGGTTGATAACCAAGTGAATTTATGTATTGATTCTTTTCATTTAGAATAGGAACTATATCCTTTAAAAAGCTCAGATATTCATTCTCTATCTCATATATACTTTTACAAGGCTTTGTACTAAGTTCTAATTGCGATCCCGGCTCAAGGGTTATGTTATTACCACCCTTAGTGAGCCCCATTAAATGCTGCCCTTCATATTTCCCAGACCAGCCCTTGTGCAATAGCTGTTCCAACGTATTCCCAACACCTTTATCTCCATAATAGGAAATAGTCTCCAAAGTATTTTTATCAATAATGAAGTGTTCAAATTCAGCACCTATTTTAAATTCCGATTTCTCTTTTTCACCTCTTTTAAAATAACTTACAATTTTACTTTTTTGATAACTTAATTCATTCTCATTATTCAATAATATAGACCTCCTTAATATTATATATTATAGCATCTAGAAATGGGCTTGATTATATATTTATATCAAGTTCTTGATCTCTTTTTACTATTTCTATTACTTCCATATTGAAGTCCCCTAGTTTTTCTTTAATTTTTTTTGTAATATCAAAGTTATCAGCAAAATGCATAGGTATAAGAATTTTGGGCTTAATAGTTTTAGCAAAATACTCAGCAGCTAGATAATAATACTCATCTAGTCTTGGATCTACTGGTATAAATGCTATATCGATCCCTCGGCCCTTTAGCTTATCAACCTCTAATTTAAAATCACTTTCCTCTTTCCTTTGTGTTTCTTTAGAATCATTTTTCCAATGCCACCAATTTAAATCACCTGCATGAAAAATATTATTTCCACGGAATTTCACAAAAAAAGATACACCACTATCTGTTGATCCAAAGGTTTCTATCTCTAAATTATTAGTCTTTAAGCTTTGATATTTATCCATAATATGATAATTTGGCCTTATATCCCTTATGGTGATATCATCTCCAAAAAAATATTCTACATTATAATTTTTTCTTTCCCACTCAAATATGTTCTGAGAGTAGTGATCTGAATGGCTATGAGTTGTGAAAACATAGTTTTTCCCATGTTGAGAGAAATATTTTGATGCAGAAGAATCCAAGCAATCAAATACTAAAGTATCATTATCAAACTTTATTAAAAAACCACTATGATAAATATGTATAATTTCCAATGTAACCCCTCCTAAATTCAGCGTTATATAACCCAGGTTCTTTCAATTATATTTATCCTATTATATAACTATACCCCTTTTTGTTTTTTTTAATTGTTATCTTTGTGATTTTGATAAATTTTTATACAAATAAAAAGAAGTGCCTAAGCACTTCTAGAACTTCTCTTTATCTTAAGAACAAATAAAGGATTCGATATTTTTAAGATCCGTTCCAAAATAGACCCACCTATATCCTAACCATCTATATCCTGAAACCGACCTACGTCCAACATAAGTAATATACGCCCAAAATTCTTGACCATTTTCAAGCCATATGTAGGTAAATCTACCCCTACATCGTCTTATGGCTCCTGGATCAACAGCCCTCAATTCTGGAGACCTTTCTGGTATATAGGATGGGGGTCTGCCAGGTGGCATAGATTCGTCATCCTGCCCACCTGGCCCTAAAGGTGGTCTAAAGGAAGGTCCTGGTCCAACTATAAATGGTGGCCCTCCAAAGGGTGGTCTTGAAAATCTATATAACATTGTATCCTCACCTCATACGAAGATTTTTTAAAGCCGTATTACATAATATGCCAAGTAGAACAATTCGTGAAAAAAATCCGGATAAAAAGGAAAAAAGTGGTATAGTCTAGCTATCCCACTTTTTTATAAATATCTATATCAAACTCTGTATACCTATATGCTGAACCTTTGTATAGATTTCTGTAGATCATTTGAGATATTGGCAAGCTGTTCTGCAGAAGCTGCAAGCTGCTCAAGTGCGGCTGTTTGCTCTTCTGTAGATGCTGCTACTTCTTCTGTTGCAGCTGCATTTCCTTGGGTGATGCCAGCAATATCATTAATATTTTCACCCACTAGCTTTGAATTCCTATTTAAATCTTCACATGCTATAGTTACTTCACCTATATCCTCTGTAACAACTTCGACAGCCTTTAATATATCATTAAATACATCGGCAGTTTGTTTAACTGCATTTTCCTGCTCATTTACTATGTTCTCGGTTTTGTTCATTTCCTTAACAACACTGGCAACTCCAATTTGTATTTCACTTATAAGCTCACTAATACCCTGGGTTGCTTTCCCCGACTGCTCAGCTAATTTTCTCACCTCTTCAGCAACAACGGCAAAGCCTCTTCCTTGGTCTCCAGCACGGGCTGCCTCAATAGCTGCATTTAAAGCAAGTAGATTTGTTTGTTCTGCAATACTACTTATCAATTCAACTATTTGCCCAATTTGTTGAGACCTATCAGACAAAGCTACTACTTCATTTCCTACATTTACTGTTGCCTGCTTGTTTTCTTCCATCTTATCTTTTTGGTACTGTATTATTTTAATTCCCTTATCCACCGTTTCCTTTGCTTTAATTGTACGTTCCTTAGAACTATTTGAATTGTCAAGGATTTCTCCAATTCTAGTAATCAATTCATTTACCATATTACTTCCATTTTGTGTAGACTGTGCTTGTTCTGTAGCTCCCTTAGCCAATTCCGAAATAGTATTTGCTACTTGCTCAGATACTTTACTAGCCTCATCTGTTGATGCTTCCATCTGCTGTGAAGTTGCAGCTACAGTAATTCCCATATCATTCAATTCATTTAGTAGCTGACTCATATTATCAATCATATTATTAAAGTTACGGGCCAGTAAACCGATTTCATCATCACCGCTTACATCAACCTTAACCCTTAGATTTCCTGAAGCAACGTCTTTAGTGATATTTGCCATTTTTATAACGGGCTTGATACTTTTACTTACTATAAAAAATATTGTTAGTCCAATTAAAATAACAATTGTTAGTCCAATAATGATTATATTATTTCTAAGCTTCCTAATATCCTTAGTAACCTCACTATAATATGTAGTCATTGCAATAGACCAACCAGTCAGTTTGACTGGTGCATAGGCAGCTATTTTCTTTTCACCATCAAATTCATAATTTACTACCTCAGTTTTCCCCTGTATCATTTTCTTTGTGATCTCTATTAAACTCTCACTATCGTTTTCTAAGAAATTTTCTTCCATAATAAAATCATCGTTTGGATGAACTATTATTGTACCATCAATATCTATCATATATGCATAGCCACTATCTCCGAACTTTTCAGAATTTACTATATCCGTTATATTAGATAGATTGATAGTTGCACCTATTAAGCCTATAATATTATTACCGTCATCTTTGATAGGTGCCGCAACAACTATTATAGGCAAACCCGTAGTTTTAGATATGACAGGCTTGGAAACAGCAACTTTACCTTGCATCACCTCTTGAAAATAGCCCCTATCCTTAATTTTACCTTTTCCTCCATTTGTAGCCTCATAATTACCTTCTGCATCGGACAATATTACTGCTGTAAAATCTCTAAATAGATCTTCTTCACTAGAAACTAGTTTTTTCAATCTATGAAAATCCATTTTTTTAGTTTCATCCAGATCTGCCAGCAAATGTACTTTTTCCTTCCATTCATGTACCAAATCGTTTGCAAAGTTTACAAGCTTTTCAACTTTGATTTGGGCTATTTCTTCCACATCATCAACAATAATTTTTTTAGCTTGAAGATAGGTTGTACCAGCTAATACAAAAATCCCTATTACCGCTAATACTAGAACCGGTATCATGATTTTGTTTTTTAAACTTTTCAAAGAATATCGCCTCCAATTTTGTTTTTTTATAAAAATATAGATTTATTACATTAAACAATTCGACACATTTCGACTTTTTCCTTTATTCTTTGTTATCTTTTTTATAAAATTAGAATAAGGTTAACCATGAAAAATAGCCTATATAATAGTCCCTTATATAAGCTATTTTTACTTATAGAGATTCCAGTCAAAACTTTAATCTATACATATTTTAAATTAATTATTGAATAAATAGGCTTTTTTAATATAATACTGAAAAATAGTAACATAATTATTTGAGGTGAAATTAGATGGCAAATATGGTTAAACCAGCAATACTATCGATTTCTTTATTAGTAATAATGACAGGAAATACGGTATCTCCTGCCCTTGCCGACATAAGTGAAGCTTTTCCCCATAATAGCTCTGCCTTGATAAAAATGGTATTGACATTGCCCTCCTTCGCTATTATACCCTTTAGCTTTATATCTGCTCATGTATCTTCATTTGTTAATAAACGTAAAATAATAATAGCTGGACTTGTTATTTATATTATAGGAGGTTTGTCCAGCGGATTTTCTAGAACTATATATGAGCTTTTATTTTTTAGAGGAATATTAGGTATGGGTATGGGTTTAATAATGCCTTTTTCTACTTCCTTAATAGCAGACTTTTATAGGGGAACTGAAAGAACTGTTATGATGGGATTATCAAATGCAGTCTCAAATCTAGGGGGGATTATAGCCACTCTTATTGCTGGGGCATTAGCAATATATAATTGGCGTTATATATTTATAGTATATTCTATAGCTATACTAGTCCTTATACTTATTTTTTGGGGATTACCGGAGCCACCAAAAAAAAGTATAAGGGATAAAAATAGATATCCTATTAATTTTAAAATTTTTTTCGTAGCTTTCTTGGCCTTTATTTTAAATATAGCATTTTACTCTGTTATCACTAACATGTCACTATTTATAAAAATACAAAATATTGGTAATTCAGGATATTCGGGCATAGCTATGTCCTTTATTACTTTAGGGGGCTTCATAAGCGGCATAGTTTTAAGACATGTATCTAAATTGTTTAAAAGAATAAGGGTTCCATTTGCTGTAGCCACCATGAGTTTAGGTTTTTTAAGATTAAGTTATGCTTATAATCTATCATCAATATTAATTGGATCATTTATGATAGGCTTTGGCATAGGTACTTTAAAACCTATTCTATTTTTAAAGTCAGCTGAATTTACTCCAGAGCATTTAAATGCTGTTTCAATATCAATAGTAAGCAATTCAATACTTTTGGGAAAATTTGTTTCCCCATTTTTCATTGATTATTTAAATAAAATCTTTAATAATACTAGTTATAGGTTTATATTTCTATCCATGGCTATCTTCTTAGGATGTGGGGCAATAACATCCCTATTAACTATTTTGTATTGTATAAATAAACAACATTGACATTTTAAATCAAAAACCTAAAAAGCAACAAAGGCTTAAGAATTTTTATGAAACATGAGCTTAAAAGCCTTAAGCTCTTTGATAGGATCTAGCTCTTCATCTTTAAGAACATACTCCACTAGGCTAGGACTCAACTGTGTAGCTGTAATAATATCCCTTAAAGCCTTTTCAAAAGCATCTCCATGAATATAGCAGCATGCTCTATTATAATACAAAACCGAGGTGTCTTCATTATACATTATGCCCTTTGTAATTATATCAATAGCCCTTTTATAGTCCTGCTGTTCTTTATATATAATAGCCAAATTTAAGAAACTATAAGGATAGCAGGGTTCTTCTTTTATGGATAATCTATAATAATGCTGGGCTTTTTCTATTTCACCTAAGCCTTTATAGATAACTCCCATATTAAATAATGGTATATGGTGATTAGGAATCAGCTCTAAGCTTTTCTCCATCATTTCTATAGCCATATTGTGTTCATTTATCTCTTCATATATAGAACCTAAGTTAGTATGTGCCCAAAAATCATCGGGCTTTAAAGCTATAGTTTTTTTATAGCATAGTATAGCATTTTCCTTTTCTCCAATTTCATCGTAGATATTTGCTAGAAAGAAATATGCCCTATCATAATATTCATCTATCTGTATTGCTCTTTTATAATATTGTATGGCACTCCCATAGTCTTTTCTATCATCATATAAAATAGCTAGTCCATAGTATGCTCTAGCTTCATCAGGGTCTATATCCAATATTTCTCGATACTTTTCTTCTGCCTTAATGATATCTCCTAGACCATCATAAACCAAGGCCATATCCAGCAATAATTCAATATCGTATTTTCCACCCTCCATGCCATATGCTTTTCTAAAAAACCTAAGGGCTTTAATAAACTTTCCCTCTTCTTGAAATTCTTTAGCTATATTTTTATAATTATTAATCATATATACGTTCTTATCCATATTCAATTACCCTTCCAACTGTGATTATCCTTACTCATATAAAGCTATTTACAAATATAGTATATATGATTTGTAAATTTAATCAAGAATAAAACACTAAGAAGGAAATTTACAAAAAAAGAATGTCTCGGAATAATGAATTTCTTTGCTACTTAAAATTCAACGGACTTGGCACATACATTAGTAATAGCCAAGTCCATGAAATTTTAAGGTCTCAGACTTCATCCACTCTGAAACACCCAGGGATAAGACCCAAGGAATTATCCTTTGAGATAGCCCCTTTTTTCAAGATTTCTACCAACTAGATTATAAACTTTTCCGTACCATTTTCTAATTTATCAATAACCTGGGTCAATTTATCTATCTCACTTCCTATTCTTTGAATAGATATTGTGTTTTGCTCAGTAGTGGCCGCCACTTCCTCAGTTGCCGCTGCACTTTCTTCGGATATACTTGCAAGATTCTCAATTGTTTCAACTACCTTTCCAGCACTTTCGTTTAACATATCAGAGTCCTCAGAAACCCTACGTATTTTATCCGATACCTCTTGTACCGATGCGATAGTTTCAGCGAAGGATTTAACTATTTCTTCAACAGACTTTTCCTGATCTCCAATTGTACTCTCTGTATTCTTCATCTCTTCAACCGCATTTTCAATGCCATTTTGAATATCTTTTATTAATTCATTAATTTTTTGTGTAGAATTCGACGACTGTTCTGCTAGTTTTCTTACTTCATCAGCTACCACTGCAAAGCCCTTACCATGCTCTCCAGCTCTAGCTGCTTCAATGGCAGCATTTAAAGCTAGTAGATTTGTTTGTTCTGCAATTCCATCTATGGTATTTACTATCTCCCCTATTTCCAAGGATTTATTTGAAAGATTATTAATCGCATTGGCCACCTTTATAGTAGCATTCTTACTTTCTATCATCTTCTCTTTTTGATATTCTATTTTACCCGAGCTTTCTTCCATTATCATCATTGAATTAGCCGTTAACTCTTCACATACCTTAGTCTCTTGGGTTACACCCCTTAGTTTTTTAATTATTTCCCCTATCATTAAACTACCGTCTTGAGTATTACTTGCTTGCTCACTAACTCCCTGGGCTAATTCCGAAACAGTAATGGAGATTTGCTTTGAAGATGCTGAAACTCCTGATGAAACTTGATCCAATTCTTGACAAGATTCAACTACATTAACTGTACTAGTCTTAATTTCTGAAACAAGCTTGTGGATGTTCTCTATCATATTTATAAAAGCCCTTGCTAACAATCCAATTTCATTATCCTTTTTATAATACTGGACTAAATTCTCTTGCCTAGTTAAATCTCCTTCTGTGATTCTCTCAGCATCCTTTGTTATAACTTTCAAAGGATTAATTACCATTCTTGTTATTATCTGGGACAACATAATAACCAATAAAACAAGTGAAATAATTAGAATCCCAGCATTAAAGTAAAATGTTCTATTAATGACTCTAAACACCTCTGACTGTGGAATAAATACAACAACATTTAGTCCAGTATCTCCGATTGGTGCAAATACACTTAAATATGTATCATTATCTAGTTTAATTCTATTAACGCTTGAGTTATCTCCACTAAGTATTTTATTTCCAAATTCTTTAAGTTTTTCGTCCTCTTCATCAATTATCCTCATATTTAGATTTTTATCCGTATCTCTATTGGCAAGATAATAACCTTCACTAGTCACAACAAATGCATATCCTTCTTGTCCAATTTTTATATTTGAAACGTATTGTTGTAATTCATCCAATCCGATATCTAGGGTTATAACTCCAACCTTTTCACCTGTCTTTTCAATAGCACTTGTGGCTGTTATCATTGGAACCCCTGTAATTGGATCTGCATATGGTTCACTCCAAATGACACTTTTATCTATTTCAAAGCCATCCTTGTACCAATCATACTGGAAATAGTCTTCCTTAGCTGTACTATAATCCCATGTAGTTTTTATAGTATTGCCATCTTTGTGCATGTACGGACCATAGTACTTATGTTCTTTATCATACTCATATGGCTGAAGCCAAAATCCTCCACCTATAATTAGGTCATCATTTTCTATGTGTTTTTTGAGTATACTAAGTAATATATCGGTATCATATCCAGGCATTACCCCAATGGTTGAAGCATAGGATTGACCAGAATCTCCCCATTTAGAAAACTTGGAATTTAAATATGATGCTTCCTTCTCAGCTTGAAATGTTAGTGTTGTATTGATTGTATCCCTAAAAACTCGCTTAAAGGTTAAAATATTTAAACTGATCTGGACAAAGGATAAAACAACTGTAAACACAACTATTGCTACAATCACCGTATTTTTAATACTCTTCATTTGTTATTATGCCCTCCTATTTTGATATATTAAACGACGCATTTTGACATCTTTCCTTGTTGAACTTAATTCTATATTTTTTTGTATTCTCCTTCTCTATTAACAAATTTTAAGATATATTTAACTTTTGCATAAATTTCCATAGGATAAACCCCATGTATATCTAGTATCTCTTACTTTTGATGTGAGTGTTTTGCCAAGGAGCATCTACAATAAGAAAGGACTAACTCATGGGATATTTCCCTGAGCTTAGCCCCCCATATCTAAGTTTTATGCCCCCGTCATAGAAATAGTTTTGTCTTCATTGCAAGTAATTATCTTATTTATCTTATTTACAACGGTTTTCAAAATTACTTTTCTTCCCCATAAATCCACAAGATATTTCAATGTCTCATAGGCATAGCTTAATTCTAATTCCCTTCCATCGTATTCATGGGATATCATCAGTGATTTATCCTTTGGCAAAATTTTTTCCACCTTAATAATTGGAATCCCTCCCATTCCAACCATATTGGCCAGTGTATCTCTGATTTCCTTCCAACCTTCTTCATCGGCTACTTCTTCTATTACGTAATTACTACCCTTCTTATCATACTTGAAAATATTAAGTTTTAAAGCTAATTCCTTTGTAAGATATTTCCTAATAAAGGATTGATCTCTTTCAAGCTTTCTTACCTCAAATAGCTTTTCTTTTCCATACCGCTTTTCTATGTCTTCAAAAATCTTAAATCCAACAAAATAGGGATTTATACTTCCATAAAATGGCCTAATAACTTGATTATGTCTATTTAAAAACTCAATATATAAGCCCTGGGGTAATTCTAATTGGTTTACTATCTTATGATGCCAGTGGCATGCCCAGCCTTCATTTATAATTTTTGTTTCAATTTGGGGGATAAAATATTTTGTCTCTTCCTTTACAATGTGAAGTATATCCTTCTCCCAATCTTTCAAATCACTATATTCTATTAAAAAGCCCATGATATCATCAGTAGGCTCTAGAGGTACTTTGTTAACATCTGGGAAAGGAATATCTTTTTTATTACCTAAGAGATTATCTGATTTTGTATCTCCATAATATTTTTTTAGTAATCTTTCCTTTTTCTCTTCTTCTGAAATGGTTTTTAGTCCAATGAATCTAGTAGTATGATATCTTATTGCATGGGCGGCATCGAGTATACGTTCTACTTTTTCATACCCAATTGTAGGGTCTTCTACATAGCTTCTGATTCTATCGGAGTGATTCTTAAACATTTCAACGGTATAATCCGCATTTGTTCCATCTACAAATAATCTATTGTTTTTGAAAAAATCATTATGTCCATATACATGGGCCATAGTAAGTATTTGTAAAAGCAATGTATTATCTCTCATAAGATATGCGATACAAGGATTGGAGTTGATTACCATTTCATAGGGTAACCCTTCAAGATTGTATTTGTATAAAGTTTTTTTACGTTCATATGTCTTACCATAGCTCCAGTGGGGATAATGGGACGGCATTCCTACATATGCCTCATAACAAATCATATCCTCATAGTTACATACCTCATATTCTTGAGGATACCAGTCAAGTCCTTCAACCTTTGCAATGGCCGTAATCTTGTCATCCCATTCTTCTAGCTGCTTAATAGTATATTCCATCATAGGCTATTTATTATTCCATGAGCCCTTTTTCCTTCCTTAATAATTTTCTTAGAGCAGGAATAATATCCTCCTTTCTTGAAATGGTAGCAACAGAAAAGTTTGGATACTTCACATTTGTTAAGAATTGTGATTTTATAGAACTCGTAGGTATATATCCCCCCACCACAATTTGTCCATATCCAAAAAGATTACATGTTTCACATAGTTTTTTGGCTTGCTGAACAGCTTTATCGTTATCCTCTCTCCAATTATCCCCATCGCTACAATGAAAAGCATACACATTCCATACACTGGGATTATATCTCTTCTCAATAATCTCTAGGGCTTTTTGATATCCGCTGCTTATATATGTTCCCCCGGATTGCCCTTTATGAAAGAATTCATTTTCACTTACCTCTTTTGCTATGGTTGAATGGGATACAAATACGACCTCTACATTTAAATATTTAAGTCTAACAAATTGATATAAAAGAAAGAAGAAACTCCTAGCTATATATTTTTTTGTGATATTCATAGACCCTGATGTGTCCATAATACAGATGACAACTGCATTACTTTCTCTTTTTACATCCTTTCTTAGATGATAATATCTTAGATCATCTTCTTTAAATGGGAATCTTTCTTTTTCACAGTCGTCCTTGTCAATGTCCTTATCTCTACCCCTACTAGCTATTTTTTCCCTTTTAAGCTTTTCAATCACCGATCTCTTCTTAGCTAAACGAGGCTTGATTCCCTTCCTTTGATATCCTAACCTCTTAAATTTCTTTTCCGACTCTATTTCATTAAACTTCTTTCTTTCCATATATGGTAAATCTAAATCATCAAATAGATAGTTGATTAGTTCCTCAATGGTGATCTCTGTTTCATATATGTCTTCCCCTTCACCATTCCCAGCTTGATCGCCTTCCTTTCCATTCTGCACTTGATCCGTTCCTATTATATCTCCTCTTTTTTCATTCCCATTACCCGAACCCAATTCTGGCTTATTCTTTCCATATACAAATCTATATTCTTTTATTCCCTTAATAGGTATTTTTATCTTTTTATCTTTACTCTTACCTATGATGCTCTCCTGGGCAATAATATTTCCTATATCTTTTTTAATTGAATCCTCAACTAATCTTCTATGTCTTAATCTATCCTCCGACGAACGATCCCTTCCCCTATTGTCAAATTCCCTAAATACGGTCAATTTTTCACCTCCTAACAAAAGCGTCTCACGACGCTTCAGGCCACCTAACAATCAGAATTTCTTCGTTGTCGCTTCACCCAAGAACCCTTACGTATGTCTATATACGCTTCGGTCTCTCGGCCTTAGCACGCCTCGAACTTCAAATTCTTAGGCAGCCTGTCATCTTGTTGACTTTGTCAACAATCTGAAGCGTCTGACGACGCTTTGTAGTTTTAATCCTTCCATAGATTATTGGCTGCATATTTTAGGATGACATTACAGCAGTGTTCACAGTATCCATTTCTCTTCATTTCCTCTACCATTGCATCATATTTTTTTCTTTGACCCTTATCCCTTACCTTTGTCCGGGTGATAACCCTACTTAATTCTCTTACGGAAGTGGTTAATTTTTTCTCTATGGCTTCCTTTAAAGGCTGATAGCACGTATAGTCAATTTTTCCTCCATTTCTCATGACATAGAACATGTATGAAGTGACATCCTGTCTAAATCCCTTAGCAGCACTTCCAGTTATTTTAATCTGCTCCTCAATGGATTTTAGAAATTCCTCATCCGGCTCTAATTCTTCACCAGTACTTTCATCTTTAATCTTAGTTTTATTTACAAAGGCTTCAGCATGATCTAAATAATTATTGAATAAATCTTCTGCTTGCTCTTTATATCCATGTATAAAGGCTTTTGTTACCTCGCTCTCTAATATCTTATGATATTCCTTTTTAATTACATTCTGAAGAAAGTTAAGATATTTTTTCTTTGCATCTTCACCAATTGCTAAATCCTTTACGGCTTGAACAAAGGTTTCTAATACGGATATGGGATTGATACAATTATGCTCTGACTCAGCTATTGCATGGTCTAGCACCTTCATTATAAATCTCGGTGATATGCCTGTCATACCTTCCCTTGGTGAATCTTCCCTCAGCTCAATTATATCTATTTTTTTAGTAGTACCTTTTTCGACAATCTCTTCTCCGTTATATATTTTTAATTTCGTGAGCAGATTAACCTTGGATGAAGGGACAAGCCTTGTAAGAATTGCAAACATCGATGCTACTTCAATAGTATGGGGTGCAATATGTGCATCAAAGTTACTTTTATTCAAAATTTTATTATAGATTTTTATTTCTTCATCTAATTCTAGGCAGTATGGCACCTCTATCTTAACAATTCTATCTAGAATAGCTTCATTAGTATGATCTGATTTAAATTTATTCCACTCCCCTTCATTTGAATGGGCTAGAATAATTCCATCAAAGTAGATCATAGATGATTTCCCCGGAGAAGGAATACTTTTTTCTTGGGTGGCAGTAATCATAGTATGTAGGTATTCTATTTCGTTTTTGAATACTTCAATAAATTCTACTATACCTCTATTCCCTACATTAAAAGCCCCATTTAAGGACAGTACCCTGGGATCATCCTCTGAATACAAATCTAGTTTTGATATATCTACAGAGCCTATTAATACTGATGTATCTTGATTATTTGGATCGACGGGAGGAACTACACCTATACCCTTTCTAGACCTAATACTGAAATCTACGGATTCTACTGGGAAGTTTTCAAATTCATTATTATATTCATGTTTCAATCTATATCTACAAATAGGGCATAAATCTCCTTCAATTTTGACATCAAGTAATTCTTCAAATTTCTCCCTTAGATGATTTGGTACTAGGTGCAATGGTTCTTCCCTCATTGGACACCCCTTTATTGCATATACTGGGTCTCTTTTTTCAAGTCCCCTCTTTAATGCCTCCATAATTGATGATTTACCTGCTCCCACTGGCCCCACAAGATAAAGCACCTGACGAGACTCTTCACCCTTCATAGCAGCTGTTTTAAAATAATTAACTATCTTCATTAATATTTTGTCAATCCCATAAAACTCTTTGAAGAAATTATATTTCTTAATCATATCATTTCCATAAATTCTTCTCAGTCTGGGATTTTCTGCTGTATTAATAACGTCTACTCCTTCACTAAATATTACATCATGCATTCTCTGATGTGCTAACATACAAAGCCACGGTTTTTCCTTTAATATCTCTAGATAATCCAAGAATGTTCCTTCAAAATTCTTCTTTTTCCTTTCTTCCCTATCTTTACTAATTATCTCGGTGAATCTAACCATAAATATCTAAGCCCCCTTTTATGAGATATAAGCCATAAAATAGTTTTTGTTATTATACATATTTATGTAGCTTCTATGAATTTTAAAACAGTAAATAGGTTAAATCCTATTTTCTTCTTAAAATTTTATCCATTTTAGGTCAATATTATATTTATTTATAGGTTATTTGGAAATATATAATTAAGAATTAAAAAAGGATAGACAGTAAAATTCTCACTTACTATCTATCCCTCAGTTATTATTCTTTATTGAAAACTACTTTTTAGGCGAAATAGCTATAAGCTTATTTATAGCTTGACCTCTTTTAACAAATTTCTCTTCATATTCTGTCATAACATTCCCTTGGACATGCTCACTATTATGTAAGTCTCTAGTAATCAAAGAAATCTCCCACCTAGCCTCTTTTAATTCTTCGATGGAGAAATCAAATAGATCCACATTGTCAGTTTTAAAATGAAGTTCCCCATGGGGAATTAAAAGTTTTTCATAGAGTCCTAAGAAGCTTCTATAAGTAAGTCTTCTTTTGAAATGTCTTTTCTTTGGCCATGGGTCTGAGAAATTTAAATACACCCTGTTTATCTCATTTTCATTGAATATATCTTCTATCTTTCTTATATCAGAATGGACAAAGTAAAAATTTCCCTTAGGCTTTTCTTCTAGTTTATTTACACCTCTTATGATAACCTTGGAGTTCCTCTCAAAGGCCAAGTAATTTATATTTGGATTTTTCTCTGCCATCTGTACTATAAATCCACCTCTACCGGAACCAAACTCTACGTGTATTGGGTTGTCATTATTAAATTTATTTTTCCAATTTCCTTTATATTCTTCTGGCTTAATCACTACTTTATCATGACTTTGAAGTCTTTCTAATCCACCTTGTACATATCTTAATCTCACCTTATCCATCCTTTCCCTTTGTTTATGCCCTTACTTTCTTTTATTTTTCCTTAATAATCCTTAGCGTATTATATTTATTGCTTCTACCAATTTAGGAATAACTTGTTTTTTTCTAGATACAACATTGCTTACAAACATTCCCTGCCTAGATCCAATATCAAAGGCCTTAGATATGACTCCATTATTATTACTTTTATACAGGATATATGAGCCATTTTTTAATATATCGGTTATCAGTAAAAGTGTTATAAAATAGTCTTTATTTACATGCATACTATTTATGAAATCTAGAAACTCTTCTTTTCTATTTAATACTTCTTCTATATCTAAAGTAAAAACCTGACCTATCCCTATCTTGTTACCATTCACATTAAATTCCTTGAAATCCTTATTGAATATCTCCGATATACTTTGTCCCTCCAAGGATGTACCTGACTTAAACATTTCCATGGCAAAACTATCAATATTTAGATTCAGTACCCCATTTAACTCCTTTACTGCCTGCCTATCACAGTCAGTAGTGGTCGGTGATTTTAATAAAAGGGTATCGGATATAATTCCTGATATCAAAAGTCCTGCTATTTTTTTATCTATGGGCACATTATATTCCTTATACATTTGAAACACTATTGTACACGTACTGCCCACAGGCTGATTTCTAAAGGTAATAGGCATTGATGTGAAAATATCCCCTATTTTATGGTGATCAATGATTTCTAAAATCTCAGCTTCATTGAGCCCATCGGCACTTTGAGAATATTCATTGTGATCAACTAGTATAACCTTTTTCTTATTTGGATTCAATATATGCCTTCTGCTGACAAATCCTAGGAATTCATTATCATCTGTAACAATAGGATAATTAGAATGTTTATTATTAATTAATTCTTCTTTAGTATCATCTAAATATTCATTTTGATTAAACTTTACTATGTCTTTGTCTATCATTATTGACGAAAGATAATTACACTGATTAATAAGCTTAGAGGTAGTATAGGTATCTGTGTTAACTAAAATAAGATTTACATCCCTCATCTTTGCTTTATCAATATATTTTTCTGGGGGCTTTTTACCCCCAGTTATTATTAGTAGCTTAACCCCACAATCCAATGCATAGTCAATTATATCGTATCTATCTCCAACTATCACAATACTATCTCTACTCAAAATCTCCTTTTGTGCCAAAGTGTCACGATAATAGGATATTATGCTTATTCTTCCCTTTATTTTTGTATCCTGCGTTACTAATATCTCACCATCCAGGTCCCTAGCAACATTATCAAGCTCCGTTTCAAGGTGGTAAAAATCACCTTGAATTAATCCCATAGCTATATCCTTCATAGTAACTATACCTATCAATCGATTTTTTTCGTCCACAATAGGCAGTGTTCTTATTACCTTTTCTTCCATTAATTTATAAGCATAAAGTATTGAATGATTGGGCCTAACTCCCTTGATTCTATCATAATTTAAATCCTTTATCTGTGTTTTGACATTATCTAAAATCATGGGTCTATCTACTTCAAAATAATCTAGTATATGCTTGGTTTCTTTATTTGGGTCACCTAATATACAGGGGGTAGATTGATATCCTAATTTGTTTTTTAAATTAGACAATGCCACTGCAGATGTTACAGAATCAGTATCAGGATTTTTATGGCCAAAAACATAAATCATTATTTTAACCCTCCAATTTATACTATAATTGTAAATATATCTAAATCATATTTTCATGCTGGTGTTATTTATATATAATAGAAATTAGTATAGGGATTTTAGTATAAACTTTAACTTATACTATGAAAACCCTATATAGATAACTCAGATTGTCTATACATAAATTTATCTTGTACCATTATATTCTATCAAATTATTTTATTTTTTTGATACTAGAGGGGGATACATATGTTAAAAAAACTAATTGAAGATGGCTTTGGTAAAGCTGAAGATTTAAACTGTGCTGAAAAAATTCTATATGGAGCAAATGAAGCATATGACCTAGGTTTAGATAAAGAATCTTTGAAGCTGGCAGCAGGCTTTGGCGGGGGTATGGGTATTGAAGGTACTTGTGGAGCATTAACAGCTTCTATCATGGTTTTGAGTAAATTATTTGTTGAAAATAATGCCCATGCAAGCGATAATATAAAAGCTTTAACTACAGAATTATTAAATACATACAAATTAAAAATGGGAGACATTGATTGTAAGTCTCTCAAAGAAAATTACAGATCTCCATCATCTGGATGTCATAAAGTAATACTGAAGGCCTCAGAGAATTTAGATGATATAGTAAGACGCGAGCTTCAATTATAAAAGAAAAACCTGGAAAAAATTCATCCTAAATTTCAAAATGATTTTTATGGGGAATTTCTCCCCTACAAATGTATTATATGTAGGGGAGAAAGGCTTTAACTTATTCCCGAAACTATTGACAATATCCCCATTAGAATTATTAATACCGTAGTTAGTTTTTTAAACGACTCTTCCTTAACTTTATTTCCTACTTTAACTCCAATTAAAACTCCTATAATAAGTGCTGGTAATAAGTACCCAGTATACCTCAGCACTTCAACAGTAATCAATCCCTTATAAATAAATATTATTACAGTCATAATATTGAGTATCCAAAAATAAGCAGTCAAAGTCGCTCTAAAAACTTGTTTTGGAGCATCTTGATTAGTTAAAAATAATATCACTGGTGGCCCACTTATACTGACACTCCCATTTAACATCCCACTAATAAAGCCAACCGATAAATGAGCTAACTTTTCATTATTAATCTTAGCCTTATATCCAAAATGAAGGAAAAGTGCTGATATAGTTACAATTACACCCACTATTATCTTTAGTACTCCTTCATTCAAATTCATAAGTAAATTTGCTCCTATTGGTGTAGCTATGACGGCCGAAATAACCAATAAAGCTATTCTTTTTAATTTGACATCTTGTCTAATCTGATAAAGAATAATAGAGTTCATTATTAGGCTATATATTATGAGCATCGGAACTATTATCTTCAACGGTAGAAGTAATCCTAGAAGAGGCACTGATAATAATGAAAATCCAAAGCTAGTTGCCCCTTGAATGAATCCTGCCGAAAGGATAATCAAAAAACCCATAATTATTGTCAAAATTTCATTAGTCATTTATCTTTTTATCCTCCTAAAATAAGTAATTGGGCTAACATATAAAAATCGAAATAAATCTTTTACATTTAAATATCTTTAGGTATCCTTGAAACATTGGATATCTAAAGATATTTAAATGTAGATTTATAGATATTCCAGTTAAACAGTTAATTTATACACATCAAAACCCCCTAAAAACATCGGATATTTTGATATGTATAAATTAAAGTTTTGGTTGGAATCTCTATAGTGCGTTCTATATAGTATATAAAATTTTAATACATTTGTCATTACTTATATTCTAATATTCTTAATAATTTATACTTATAATAATTAAACTCATACCAATGGTCATATTCTTTGATTAATTTTTCCTTTTCATAATTTATATGTCGCTTAATACTAAGCTTATCATGTTTACTTCCTATATCCATCAATTTTATTATCTCTCCATATGCATCATAGGATAACTTTTTAAGATACATCATGTCAATTTTTTGAGTCGCCCTGTATCTATCAATATTTTTCTTGGCTATGATTTTATCTATATTTGCATAGTTAAGTACTATATATACAATCATAGTGGCTATTATAGCTGATTTTAACATGGGAACTCTTTTTATCCATATTCCCAATAGTACTATCAAAAGCAGTATTCCCAATAAAAGCATGAATACTTGAACAAATATTCTTAAGCGTGTAAATCCAAATGCCATTTCATACATGTTCATCTTATAGTTTGCAGAAAACAGCATGTTAAATGTGAATAAAATTAGAAAGCTGTAGGCTGTATTAGTTATTTTATTTATCTTCGGATTATCCCTATTAGTAAGCTTAATGCTAATAGCTAATAAAGCGAAATTAATCAATGTAACAAGAACCAGCTCAAAAAATCCTTTCCTTGCATATTCTGCATAGGTAAAGCCACTAGGAAGAATGTTTTTTGCTCCCCCGTAAAGATAAGAAAACTGTACTATTGAAAACAATAGGTACACAACACATATGACAAAAATTATGGTTATGATGGTTACCGGCTCCCATTTTGGAAAGGCATTGTTGTTTTTCTGAATATAATCTTCTTTATAGTCATAGTTCAAACTCCATATAAAGCCAAAGGTATATAATGTAATAATCACTATCACTAAAGAGTGTCCTATTAAACTCCCTGGGTTTAGACCCATCATATTATTTCCTATATTCTCAACATAATATTTAAACATCATATCCGCTGAGGTTAATAAAGATACAATAATCAATAGTAAAGGTATAGATATTATTAAACCCTTGATGATATTTTTCTTTGTTGAATTTTCTTCAATACCTCTTCTGTTTTTAATCAATTCTTTAACAAAGGAAAAAAACTTAGGTGCTGTACTAAAAGATGTATTGAAAATCCTTCTAAATATCTTATTGAAAAAAGCAACTTTAATATCCTTTATATTTTCATATCTTATAATGATTATATAGCTTGTAATCAAAATTGGAATTATGATAGCATTTAATGATCTTAAGACCCAATTATTATATATGCTATAGGTAAAAGACAAAAAAATAATAGGTATCAAAAACATCCATCCTAACCTTTTATTCAAATCCATCTTAGCATAATTTGAGTATACTGAGAATCCAATCACAGCCAAAATGAAAACTACAGCTGATATACCTATTGAATCCCAAATAAAGAAATAATTAAATAATATCCCTAGAATAAAAGCCATAAGCATGACCTTTATTTTTTCCTGTAAACCTGCCTGCAAATCCTTTTCTTTTCTATGATTCGTTAAATAACTTCGATTTAAATAATTAATAGAAGCAAAATCATTAAAATAAACCTCAGCAATAATCTTAGTCCAGGAAGCTTGGTATTGTAATTTAATGCATTCCTCTAAAAGAAGCTTTATGTATTGATACTCATAACTGCTGTAATAATTTTTATCCCTTAAATCTACCCATATTAGATGCTCTAGGCCCTCGTCCTCACATAGGCTATTACGATTACAGGCTTCAATTTCTTTATCGCTTAGATCAATAAGAAAAGTAGTAACTTCACTATTTTTGTCTTTATTGAATTTAAAAGTTATTTTACAATCTAAATTTAATAGTTTTCTAATTTCACCCTTAATTGCCCCGACCATATCTTCATTTTCATCTACACATATGGTTATAAAGGAATTTCTATTTATAGATTTATCATTACTATCCTTTAGTAAAATTTTATCTCTATTTATGATCAGTGCTTGAATTTTTTTTACTCCCACATTTCACACCCCTTTTTAAAACAAATTAGTTTAACAGATATATATTGATCATATTAGTCTATATCCTTAATTCAGCTTAAATTCATCGGATTCTTTTAGGATTACGAAATAATGAAAATATACCGAAAATTATGCCAAGGAAAATAAAAATATAACTAAGCGGTATTAGATAAAATGGCTCCAATAAAGTTCCATCGGGGGCAACTTTGGCCCCAATAATATTATAGGTAGTTAAACAGCAGAACCCTACAATGAATGATATTAAAGTCAAAAGATATTTTTTCATAAAAGTTCCTCCTAATTAGACACATATTCTAATATATCACCAGGCTGACAATCCAGTTCCCTGCATATAGCGTTTAAGGTAGTAAACCTTATTGCCTTGGCTTTATTATTCTTCAATATAGATAAGTTCGCATTAGTTATTCCTACTCTTTGAGCCAATTCCGACAATGATATTTTTCTTTTTGCCATCATAACATCAAGATTAACAATTATTCCCACAACCACCACCCCTTAACCTAGCTTATATAGTAAAATCATTTTCTTCCTTAGTCTCCACAGCTTGTTGAAAAACCTTTGATAATATCAATATAAAACATCCGGCGAAGAAGAAAATAAAGAACTCCATATCAGTGTGAATACCCCTAGAGTCAATATATATTAGTTGAAAATCACCATATATAGGATTCATTATGAGATTTAACAAATAGCACACTGTTATAATAAAACACTCTATTGATATATGCCTTAAGATTTTAACATTTTCTCTAACAAAAGGATTGATATTTACTAGTGATTTTACTATTTTTCTTAAGTTATATACTATAAAAATTAATGATATACTCCCCGTTAAGAACAGCAAATAAATAAATATTCTTTTTGGGGTGCTGATAATAAGATTCTCTGAAAATAATGTGTTCTTTGATATAAGTACAAACATAATTACACCTATTAATAGTAAACTATCTAAAGTTATTTTTAATAAACCCGATAAAGAGCCCTTACCATAATATTTCATTCTATACCTCCTAACGTATTTCCCATTACAATACTAACATTATTTTTTATGTTTTTCAATACTTTTTTATTGTTTTTCGATAAAATATTATTGTGAAAAAACATCAAGCCTTTGTAGTTCCTAGCTTGATGCTTTTTATAATTTTATCTACCAATGAATGGGTTATATCTGATTGCAAGGGAAAATAAATAGGGATAGTTTTTCTTTAGATATTTCATATATGCAATCCATTCATATACAAGTAAAGGATATACCCTTTCAATATCAATCTTTAAATGTTCAAAGTCTTCTTCATTTAAATCCTCATAATTCCCATGGTGATGAAGCTCGTCCTCTAAATGAAAGACTGCTGTTAGCAGCTCTGTAAAGGTCTCATGCTCTAGGAGAGATGGATTTTGTAGCAATCCAAGTAAGAAACTTCGTTTTGATTTTAATAGACCTGCAAGGTCTGATATATTTATTTTTTCAATATCTATCTGATATTTTAGTTCTTCCTTAGCTAACTTAACTTTATGCTTAAAGTCATTATCATCCCAGGCTTCTATATCCGTAAATATGGGACTGATATATTTTTCATTATTATCGGCATTAAAAATACTATTTAAAAGCTTTGTTCCGACTTCATTAAAAAATACACCTATAAGCATATTTAATTTCTCAAGTATATGCTGTTTTTCTCTTTCTTCAAGAATTTTATGTAATATTAAGCTTACAATTAAAACTTCTATAGGAATAAAGGCTATATCCTCTACTAGAAAAACAAATATATGATGTGGGTCGTGGAATACTGCGTAATGGATTATGTATAGTACAAGAGATAAAAGTACTAAAAACACTCCAAATTTTACTTGCCATTTTGATTTATTCATAGCTTTATTAGCTCCCTTCACATTTACCCTTCAATACCTTCGTATTGAAGCTGAACTAAATTATAATAAAGTCCCTTTTTATCTAACAGCTCTTTGTGGGATCCCATCTCTCTAACCCTACCCTTGTGCATAACTATAATTTTATCTGAATGTTGAATAGTCGAAAGCCTATGGGCTACTGCTAATGTTGTCCTCCCCTCCATAATTTTATAAAGTGCATCCTGAATAAGCTTTTCCGTTTCCGTATCAATATTAGCTGTCGCTTCATCTAAAATAAGTATTGAGGGTTTCCTAGCTAGAGTTCTAGCAAAGGAAATCAATTGTCTTTGTCCTGCCGATAGGGTTGCACCTCTTTCATAAACCTTTTCTTTATATTGCTTAGGTAATTTTTTAATAAATTTATGGGCATTGACATACTTAGATGACTCTATCATATCCTCATCAGAAATTTCACTATTTCTGAGTTTTATATTGCTCTCTATATTGCCAGTGAACAGAAATACATCTTGAAGCATTTGACCTATATTCCTTCTGAGGCTAGCTGTTTTAATGGTTTTGATATTTACCCCATCTATAAGAATTTCACCTTTTTGAATATCATAATACTTCCCTATTAGATTGAGAATAGTAGTCTTACCAGCTCCAGTAGCTCCAACAAATGCCACCATCTCACCTGCATTAACCTTAAAGGATACATCCCTTAGTACCCATTCCCCCTCTTTATAACCAAACCAAACATTTTTAAACTCTATATCACCTTTGATTTCATCCAAAGCAATGGTATCATTGTCATCAGCTAGCTTTGGCTTCCTATCAAGAAGTCCAAAAATTCTTTCTGCCGATGACATAGCAGATTGAAAAACATTGAATTGCTCAGCAAGCTGTTGCACAGGATGAAAAAATCTTGATATGTATTGAGTAAACGCAATCAATGTACCTATTGTCATTATTCCAGATAAAACATACTTACCACCAAAATATATTATAATAGCTGTGGATATAATTTTCAAAACATATATTAAGGGTCCGTATATACTAAAAGCAGTAATCTGATTTTTATTAGCTTTATTTAGTTTGCTATTTATATCAAAAAATTCTTCATATTTACATTTTTCTCTTGCGAAAACTTGAATTATCCTCATCCCAGATATATGTTCAGATAGAAAAGCATTAACTTTAGCAACATTTTCCCTTACTTCCCTGAACACAATTTTTGAATATCTTCTAAATATTATTGTAGCAATAATCAGAATTGGTATCACTGAATAGGTAATCAAGGATAGTTTAAAATTAAAGCTTATCATGGCTATTATAATACCGATCAAAATAAAAATATTTTTTACAGAATTTATTATTACACTTGTATACATTTCATTTATAGTCTCCGTATCGTTGGTAACCCTTGTAACTAATTTCCCAATAGGTGTTGAGTCAAAGAAGTTTATCTCCATTCTTTGAATATGGGAAAACACATCTACTCTTATTTCATAGACAATCCTTTGTCCTGTATATTGAAGCAATAAGGCCTGTATATATTGTACTCCACTGCCTAACAAAACTACGATTACAAATAATAATGCAAATCTTATAAGACTATCAAAATCCTGTTTTCTGAGAAGCTTTATATCGTCTTCCGTTAACTTTGAAACCTCAAACCTATTGGTTCCTGTTTTAATATATTTACCATCTATTAAGGTTAGTCCTTTATCTTCATTTTCTTCTAATAAATCCAACTGAACTTTTGTAAGTCCTTCTATAAAGTAATAATCATTACCAATTAGGACTATCCTTGCCTTTAAATTGTCAGGATACTTATTTGTAGGGTCCTTTACAAACCTTTTCCCATTAAATTCCACTATATTTTCTAACAATATATCCTCATCCCCAGACACTAGGGTGTATGGAGTACCATATTTTGTGATTATGCTATCAATTCCCTTAGCAACTAGTATAGGTTGAATAAGTTCCACTCCCACCACAATTGCTAAAAGTATAAAGGAAATTATCATCTGTACCAAATAGGGTCTAGCATACTTCATTAACCTCTTAAATAGGTACAAATCTTTTTTATTTGTCTTACTGTGGGTAAGTACATCTTCTAACATATTCATATTTAGTTACCACCTTTTACTGGTTTTTCATCATATCTGCCAGCTGCTGTTTTTTTACAATTGAGTTATATTGTCCATTAATCCCTACTAATTCTTCGTGGGTACCTTCTTCAATTACATTGCCTTCATCTAGAAATATTATATGATCTGAATGCTTTATGGTAGAAATTCTATGGGCAATAATTATTGTGGTCTTGTTCTTTCTTTGAGTCTTTATAGCTGATAGTATTTTCTCCTCTGTATCAGTATCAACAGCCGATACCCCATCGTCAAGTATTAGTATTGGAGCTTCTTTAATTAAGGCTCTAGCTATTGATATTCTTTGCTTTTGTCCACCTGAAAGGGTAATACCTCGCTCTCCTACTAATGTTTCATAGCCTTCTTTAAATTCTATAATATTTTCATGAACACTAGATAACTGCGCATATTTCATTACTTTATCGATTTCTAAGTTATCCACCCCAAAGGCAATATTTCTTGATATAGTATCTGAAAAAAGAAAATTGTCTTGAGGAACATAACCTATATTCTCTCTTAGTTTATTTAAAGGTATTTTCATAATATCTTGATCATCAAAAAATATCCTTTGATCTGGTACATTATATACCCTAAGAAGCAAATTAACCAAAGTAGTTTTCCCAGCACCAGTTCTCCCAATAATGCCAATTGTTTTACCTTGACCGATATTTAGATTGATATTTTTTAGTACGTATTCTTTTGAATTCGGATATTTGAAAGATAAGTTGCTAATTCTAATATTCCCTTTGATGTCTTTAATATCAAGTACTTCATTGGAATCAAAAACCTCAGGAACTTCATCAAGTATTTTTTCAATCCTATCAAGGGAAGCTTTACCTTGAGCAATGACATTTAAGACCATTCCAATGGCCATCATAGGCCATACCAACATAGTCAAAAAATTAATAAAAGCAACAAGTTCACCTAATGAGATTTCGCCAACCATGGTTAATCTACCACCATATATTAAGGTTAAAATTAAGCTCAATCCTACTACCACTGTTATAATCGGTTCAATAGCAGATCTAAGCTTAGCTAGTCTAATGTTTTTATTAAAGTTGTTTTCGTTTGTTTTGCTAAAAGCTTGTATCTCTTTATATTCCTGAATGAATGCCTTAATAACCCTAATACCGGAAAAACTTTCTTGTACCATGTCGGTCATTTCAGCGAAGGCCTCTTGCTTCTCTTTAAATCTTTGCTTCATAAATTTGCTCATGATAAAGCCTTGAAAAATAATTAGTGGAAATGGAATAATTGCTATTAATGTAAGTTTTAAATCCACAATATATGCCATATTATATAAAACTAATGCTATTAATACAGTGGCATCCACTATCATTAAAAGTCCCGGCCCAATAGCCATTCTTACAGCATTAATATCATTAGTAGCATGTGCCATGAGATCTCCAGTTTTATGCTGATTAAAGTATTTTTGAGAAAGCTTCTCAAGGTGACTAAATATTTCATTTCTAAGGCTAAATTCAATATTCCTTGATGCCCCAAAAATCAAGTTTCTCCACAAAAACCTACCAAATCCAATGGAAAAACCGATTAAAAGAAGATATAATGCTTTATTTACTAAGTATTGCTCCTTTACTCCACCTTCTACAATCCCATCGGTTATATTTCCAATTATTATTGGAACCTGTATCTGCAATAAATCTACAATGATTAATGCAATAACTCCTATCAAAAATGCCCAGAAATATTTTTTATAATACTTATTTAAATATTTTCCAAAAATCATTTTTTATCTCCTCATTATTTATTTAGGTTAAGAATGTATATAGATATTGTAGTTAAAGAGTTAGTTTATACACATCAAAAATCCCAAGGAACATCGGATATTTTAATATGTATAAATTACGATTTACTTGGAACTCTCTATAGTTTATACTAAATTCACAAAATGATGTAATAATCGAGATCAGCGTAAATATTTTACCATATAAGGAATCATTCAACAATGACTCAAATCTTTTATATGAACAAAATCCAAGTTATACAAATTTGTAATATTTATATAAAGCTTAGGATAAATCTTGATTCATATATGTTGGAATATCCCATATTTCCGGGGAGTTTTCATGGCCATAAATCAAAGTTTTTACTTAAATACCCATAACAATTGTAAATAAAGTCATTATTTTTAATTTTAAAAAATTGATAATAATGATACAATTAAGAATAGGTGGTCAATATTTGCCGATAAAATTTATGCTTTTAAATGTATCTTAGACGGAGGGATTATTTTGAGCAGTTCTTTTCACTCTGTAATTCTTAAAGAAGATTTATGCATCGGATGTACAAACTGTATAAAAAGATGTCCTACAGAAGCTATTAGGGTTAGAAATGGAAAAGCTAATATCATAGAAAGTAAATGTATAGATTGTGGAGAATGTATTAGACGATGTCCAGAACACGCCAAGGACAGCGTCTCCGATTCTCTAGATAAAATCAAATCCTTTAAGTATAAAATTGCTTTACCTGCCCCAAGCCTCTATTCCCAATTTGGTGAAAAAGAGGATCCTGGTAAAATCTTAGCTGCCTTAAAGCATATTGGCTTCGATGAAGTATTTGAGGTGTCTAGGGCAGCAGACATAGTTTCAGAATATACGAAAAAAATAGTCGCTAAATCAGATAAGAGACCATTACTTTCTTCATCTTGTCCTGTTGTAGTTAGGCTTATAGAGGTTCGATTTCCAAATCTTATAGACCATATATTACCTATAGATTCTCCTGCCGAAATAGCCGCAACTATAGCTAGAAAACAGACCTTAGAAAAACTGCAGCTTGATGCTTCGGATATAGGAATATTCTTTATTAGTCCTTGTCCATCAAAGGTAACTAGTGTAAAAAGTCCAATAGGCTCAAAGAAATCCTCTATCGATGGGGTTATATCCTTTAAAGAAATATATCCTCATATTATCAGAAATCTTAAATCTGTTGAAGAACCCTTGCCCTTTTATTTATCTGGAAAAGCTATTGGATGGGCAAGATCTGGAGGAGAGACCTTTTCACTGGGCATAAGTGATTATATTTGTGTTGATGGAATCGAAAACGTAATAAATATTTTGGACGACATAGAGGATGGTCGTTTAACGGGAGTTAGATTTGCTGAACTCCTATCATGTACAAACGGATGTGTAGGTGGAGTATTGGCAATAGAAAACTCTTTTATTGCTAGGAATAGAATCCGACGGTTAGCAGAAAAATATGGAGCTGAAGAACCTGAATTAAACTACGACCTATCCGATGAGGATATCTATCTTCAAGAAAAAATTACGCCTCGCAAAAACAATGTTTTTGGAGATAATTTTGTTGAAGCTATGAAAAAAATGGCTAAATGTATGGAAATAAAAGAACAGCTTCCAAGACTAGACTGTGGTGCCTGTGGCTCACCTTCATGTCAAGCTATGGCGGAGGATATAGTACTAGGTCAAACAACTCTCGACGATTGTATGGTTCTTTTCAAAAAAAAATATGAGAATCAACTAAAATAAAGGTTGGTTACATGAACCTTCCTTTATTTTTCATAATAAACTTAAATTCGAGAACCCAATGCACTATCCCCAGTTATTATCATATTATTATTTCCCCTTTTTGATTTTTTTCTATAAATGGGTAATTATTAAAATCATATATGCTAGATTTTATACCCATACCACATATGGAACACCTTAACCCATTCATTTTACCTTCCCCCTTAAAAACTATACAATTTCAACCAAAAAACACCTATATCCAAATATAGATGTTTTTAATACTTATACCTTTGAAACTAACTCGATACCTGTTTTAGTAATTCTAATTTTTTCTTCTTTTAACAATCTACCTACAGCTCTCTTAAATGCACGTTTACTCATATTTAATTCAGCTTTAATCATGTCTGGGGAACTATGGTCATTTAAGGATAATTTTCCGCCCTTTAAATTTATTTTATCCAATACTATTTTTGTATCATCATCCATTTGCTTATATGCCTTTTTTCTTAAGCTTAAATCTAATTTCCCATCTTCCTTTACTTTAGTTATTCTAACTTCTACTTTGTCACCATATTTATAGTCGCCATATAATTCCTTATTGGGTATTAATCCTCGATATTTATTATCAACTGCTACAAACGCACCTATCTCCTTAGCTATGCCATAAATAGTCCCATTAACTTTGTCATCTTCCTTGAATGGAGAACTATTACTTAAATCCTTATTAATATTCATAGTAGCACATAACCTGTCACTCTTATCAATATAAATTCCAACTAAATATTTTCTTCCCTTGATAACTCTGCTTGTCTGTTCTTTAAATGGCAAAAATAAATCCTTTTCTAATCCCCAATCTAAGAAAGCCCCGATTTCTGTGGTTTCCACTACTTCTAATGATTCTAGCTGCCCAATTGTCATCTTAGGTTTTCTTGTTGTAGCTATCATTCTATCCTCGGAATCCCTATAAACAAAAACCTCTATTTCGTCTCCTATTTCAATTTCTTCCGGTACCTGCTTTCGTGGTAAAAGTACATCCTCATCACTCATATTTAACTTTGAATTTAAATAAGCCCCTGCTTGCTTAAATCTAACAACCTCTAATTTCTGTACTTTTCCTAATTCTATCATCTTTTCACCTTCTTTAATTAATATTAGCTTTTCTACCATATCTATGGAATATTTTAATATAAATATCCCAGTCAAAACCTTAATTTTAGGGAAATCTATAGATATTACTCCTTAATATGTTCCCAAAGCCCGTTATTGTTATTAGTATGACCTATCCGTATTTGTTTGATAATATGCTCCCCTTCAAGCTCGTATAATGAATCCGTTACATAACCTATATCTTTATTATAAAAAATACTTTTATGTATATTATAAGCAGAAGCAGTATTTTCAGTATCAACAATAAATTCAACAATCTTCAGCTTATCTATTTGTCTTTTTCTATAAAAATAAAATTTCACCAAGGAAACTAAGAACATAAACAATATTAATGCACTTATATAGATGGCTATTTGAAAAATGCAAGACAAACAATCACTCCAATCATCCTATGTCGCAATGTAATATTATCATGTATAGGTAATATTAACAAGCTAAATAAATTGAATATAGATAAAAACTTAATGACATTCAAATCTTAAATTTAAAGTCAGATTACTACTGACAATAGAAGAATGACTACATTTATTGTAGTCATTCTTTTATTGTATATCTAATATTTTTTGTCTTAATATAATTGATTATACAACTTTATTATATATTTGCTAGCTGTGTGATTATTAGCGTGTAGAATTTCAACTTTTTAACCCTGACCACAATCTTATTGCAAAGAAAGAAAGTCAACTCCAGACTTTTAGATCTCTTTCTTTGTAGCAAACGCCAATTTTCCTCTCTCCTAACTGTCCCATTCGTTTATGGTGTTGTCACAGTAATCGTATATGTCTTTACGGTTCCATCCTCTGCTGTTACTTCTAATACATCCTTATCTGCTAATTTTGCATCTGATGCCTTTGCTGTATCTCCATTTGCTGTACTCTGACCTGTTACAAATACTTTCAATGTTGCCTTTGAATTTCCTTTTGTAAGATTCGCTAAGAATGTTTGTACATCTACATTTGTTGTTATCGCTGTACTGTTTCCAACTATTGTTCCTCCATTATTATCTACCGTATATTCGCTGGATGATACTGTCGCGTCATTACTTTGATGAACATTACTTTTTGTAACTGCTACCTTATTAACAAACTGAACTACTTTATTGTTACCATCTACTGCTGCTATACCTATATTTTTACCGTCCGCAACTACTATTAAGTTTGCTTGTGATGCTGTTAATGTATTTCCTACATAGGCTTTCCAATCAGCTCCTACATTTGGTGTGGCTACTGGATTAGCATCACCACTTACTACATATAAGAATTTTGTTGCTCCCTGGGGTAATGCTGGCATTGTAATACCTGTTTTATCATTACTCATAGTATCATCTGCTACCGTTACATTTCCTAACTGTGGTGCTGCTATTTGTACCGCTGTCCACTGTGCATATACTGTTATATTTGCTGTTATTTTAGTACTTGCAGTAAATGCTGTACCACTTCCATCCGCTGCTGTATTCCAGCCTCCAAATATATAGTTTGCTTTAGTTGGATTTGTTGGTAGTGTTATAGTAGCTCCCGATATAATATTTGTAATCGCTGATACACTACTTCCACCTTGACTATCAAATGTTACTGTATATTTCTCTACTGCCGATTGTTCATCGTACTCTTCATAAATATCAAGTTCATCATCATCTTCATCATACTTATACTTAGCTGCTATGTCGTTATCTTCATCTACTACCATAATCTTAACATCTTTTTCATCAAATACATCATTAACTTCTTTAGCTATATCTTCGATAAATTTTCTAAAATCGCTATCATCTCTATTAAACCATTTAGATGAATGTCTATCAAAGTTTTCCCCTTCCATTTCTACTGTGATATAACTTGAATGTTTTGATAGGTTATAGCCAAATTCTAAATCATACTCACCATCTGTATACTCATCATAATCATCATCAAGTATATCTTCTATATCATCAACATCTATATCATTGTCATATTCGGACTTTGTTCTAAGCTTATTTCTGCCTTCATCGTATTCATATTCTGCAACTTCTTTAGAATGTTTATCCTCTACTTCAATGCGAACATCCTTATTTAAATATCCTGCAATGGTCTCAGCAATATCCTCAACAAAATCTTCAAACTCATCATCATCTCTTTTTTCCCAGTCCGAAGAAGTTTTAGTAAAATCTTCACCCTTCATTTCTAACTTTATGTAACTATGACCACTAGACAAATCATATTCAAATTCTAGCTTTTCTTTTCCCCCAGTATAATCTTCATAATCTCTATTGAGTTCATCTTCAATGTCTTCAATACTATTCTTATTGACTATTACATAGGGTGAATTATAGTTTTGAAAATTATAATTCTGATTATTTTGATTATAGTATGGCAAAGCGGAATATTGATTCTTATTAGTTAAGCTTACGGTTTTTGTATTGTCATCCCATGAAACATCAAAGCCTAGATAGTTAGAAACATCTTTCAACGGCACATATATTGAACCACCGTATATTAATGGCTCTTTAGAAAGGTGTACATAACTTCCATTAATATTAACTTTTATATTGTAAAACCAAGCAGTTATTTGCTTACTATAACCTGCTCCAAATGAAATACTCCCGCCTATTAAAGTACTTAACAGTAGTATCATGATAACATTTCTCATTATTTTTTTTCTTTTCTTCATCGGCTTTCCTCTCCCCCATCAAAAATTTTGAAATTCATAACTTTCGTTATAGATATTTTCATAAAGACCTTGGGCTTCCCATTCCAACCCCTTTTAAGTGTGGAATATTTACTTATTGAAAATATTAGTTTTATTATACAAGACTATTATAGATATTTCAGTTAAACAATTAATTTATACACATCAAAAATCCCTAAAAACATCGGATATTTTGAGATGTATAAATTAAGTTTAACTTTGGGAAATCTATACAGATATTCCAGTTAAACAATTAATTTATACACATCAAAAATCCCTAAAAACATCGGATATTTTGAGATGTATGAATTAAGTTTAACTTTAGGAAATCTATACAGTACATTAATATATCGTCATAAACAAGAAAAAACTTTAATCGATACTAAATTAGTCGTATATCAATTTATATAAACACTGACATACGACTAATAAATTATCTTACAATATTTATCCTGTTTGAATAAAATAAAATTTTTTTACATATTCCACCCCTCTGCCTTTTTTCTAATTTCCACAAATTTTTTATATATACCCTCTTTTTGGATCAAATCCTCATGCATACCAGATTCAGCGATTTTACCTTCATTCACAACGAGAATTTGGTCTGCATTTCTAATTGTCGCTAATCGGTGTGCAATTGTAATAATCGTTTTTCCATGGGTAAGTTCAGAAATAGCGGACTGAATGAGATGCTCATTTTCTGGATCAACAGAAGCTGTAGCCTCATCAAGGATAATAATAGGTGCATCCTTAAGCATTGCCCTGGCTATAGAGATCCTTTGTTTCTCCCCTCCCGATAAGGATGAACCACCTTCTCCAATCATTGTATTATATCCATTTGGAAGTTCACAAATAAATTCATGACAACAAGCTTTCTTAGCAGCCTCGTAAACCTCTTCATCCGATGCGTCGGGTCTTCCAAAACGAATATTATTTATTATGGTATCGTTAAAAAGATAAACGGATTGAAAAACCATACTTATATTTTTAAGCAAGCTATCGCAGGTATATTCCCTTATATCATATCCTCCAACAGTAATAGACCCACTATCAAAATCATAGAATTTAGCGATCAGATTACAAAGGGTTGTTTTCCCACTGCCTGAAGGTCCAACAATGGCAGTTGTTTTATTCTGAGGAATTGTAAATGACACATTATCAATAACCTCTCTTTTATCATAGGAAAATGATACGTTTTTAAAAACAATATTATAATTCTCAGGATTAAGTTCTCTGCCTTTATCATCAATATATTCTTCATTCTTAAGTTTATCCATCTGATCCATTGCCACATCGATTACACTTAGAACATGGGCAGAATCACTTATGGGCTCAATCCCTTGAAAAATGCTAAATGAAAACATACAAAATACTAGCATAGTATGGAATTCCATTTGTCCAACAAATGTAAGATATGATGTTGAAGCTACAAGTCCTACAGATGCAAGTTTTAACATCACCATATGTAAGCAATTGCTTGGTGTAAAACTTTTTTCTATCTTTATATTTATATCCTTGCTTTCCGTACAAGCGTTTTTCATAGCTTCAATGCTAATGCCCTCCTGCCCAAAGGATTTTACAATCGAAAGTCCTCTAGCATATTCAATTGCAGAATTTGATAAATCTTTATTCGCTTTTTCTAATACATCGGCATTTTTTCGGCTTTTATTAGAAATTTGCTTTAAGAAAACTGCCGATAGAGCCACTCCTATAATAGCAATTAAGGAAACAAGGGGATTATAAAATGCAAGAAAAATAAATATGCACAGGGCATTTAAATAACCGCTTATAAAGGTATTAATCATTCTAATTCCCATCATTTCAAGAGTATCTAGCCCTGTGGTCACTGCATTTACAATATCCCCTACACTATTTTTATGAAAATATCCTAAGGAAACTCTTTTTAATATATTCCCTACTGCAAGTCTATCCCGGGCAGCAAGCTCATAACTAATACTCTCTTGATATCTTGCACGAAAATAATCAAATATGAATCTAAGAAAAATAAGAATGGCTATAATTACAAAGGATAACCATATCCATTCCTTATTAAAGCTATTTTTCCCATTAACATCTTCAATAAGCATTCCCAATGTATAGGCCGCTACCAAAATAGGCATCGCTGCAAACCATGTGGAAAAAAAGGAAAATACAAAACCAATATATAGTCTCCCCTTAAACTCTCCACACCAGTCTATAATTCTTTTCACAGTTCTAAACATTCCTACCTGCCTCCTTTGCACCAACAGCCCAAACCTTTGCCCCAATATGAGCCTTCCACATACTACAATATAAAGGGCAGTTTTCAAGCAATTCATCCTGTGTACCTGTCTGCACAATATTTCCGTTTTTCAATACAACAATTTGATTTGCATTTTTTATTGTAGAAAGGCGGTGTGCAATAACAAGCAGGGTTTTTCCCTTGGTAAGTGCAGATATAGATTTCTGGATTTTATCCTCATTTTCTGGATCTGTAAATGCTGTGGCCTCATCTAAAATAACAATTGGCGCATTTTTAAGTATCATTCTAGCAATTGCAATTCTCTGCTTTTCTCCTCCAGAAAGCCGGTTACCTGCATCCCCAGCAGATGTCATATAGCCATTATCTAATTTATCTATAAATTCATCACATTGAGCTGCCCTTGCGGCAGCATAAACCTCTTCATCTGTAGCCTTTGGATTTCCCAGACGAATATTTTCTAAAATAGAACAATTAAAAAGAAAATTATCCTGTGTGACAAAGCTCACAATATTACTAAGCTGAGAAAGAGGAATGCTCTTTATATTTATCCCTCCGATTGTGATATTTCCACCTGTTACATCCCAGAACCTTGAAATAAGCCTTGCCACGGTAGATTTGCCTCCACCAGAGGGCCCAACTAATGCCGTGAAACTACCTTCCTTAATTTTTAAATTTATACCATGCAAAACTTCATTATCTTTGCTATATCCAAAATGGACATTATTCAGTTCAACTTCAAACCCTTTAATTATAGCTGGTTCATGGGGTTCAGGTAATTCTTCCATGTCCAAAAACTCCTTTACACTGTTTATTACATAACCCATTTGTCTAATTTCTTCTGCAAATACCTCTAGCCTCACCAAAGAACCAACCATACTCATAGAAAGTAGCATACAAATGAATATCTGTGCTGGATTAAGAATATCCTTTGTATAGAGAAATAGTCCCATTGGAAGGGTTCCCAACAATGTTGATGGGAACAAAGCAAAGGTAAGCTTCATAGGCACCCATGTGGATGAAAGCCAATCCAAAATAAATGTCTTGAAATCCAGAATAGCCTTTTCAAACTTTTCATAGGAATTCTGTGATTGCCCAAATGCCTTTACAACTTGTATTCCTTCAATATATTCCACAATGACGCTGCTAACGAAATTAGCTGACTTCATGTATTTATCATGCTTTTCTCCATTACCTCTCATCAATATTGAAAAAGGAATCATAGAAAGGGGAATGGTTATAAGAGAAGCAAATGCTATTCTCCAATCGAAAAACAATAGAGTTATGAATACCACAACAGGAAGAACGAAATGTCCTGTACCTTCCGGGATCATATGGGCAAGAGGCGGTTCTACATTTTCAATCCTATCCACCATCATATTTTTGATCTCACCGATGGTTTTGTCTGCAACATTTCCAAGGGGCGCATGCATAAACTTATTCACTACACTCATACGCAATCTTTCAAGGATCGTATACGCACCTTCATGGGAAAGCATAGTAGATATTCCAAAACATATTACTTTTACAAGATACCCTAGTATAGAAATACCTGACCATATTAAAATTGTATGTACATCAATTTCGTTATAAATAAAGGCTAGTAAAATCTTATATACTGCAAAATAGGGAATGAGTCCTGAAAGGACACTTATAATTGATAAGATAACCGATGCAATAATTTTTCCTTTACAAAAACTGGCATAATTCATAAGAACAGAAAGCCAGCTTTCACTTCTTCTTTCCATATTGTTTCTTACCTTCCTTCTTTCTGTATTTTAACTTTTGAGTATTTATAAAGTCTCTCCCTTCCCAATAATACTTTTCCTATATTCCATTGGGGATACCCTCATCTCTTGTTTAAATGCAGCTGAAAATTTACTTGGGTTTTCATATCCAACTTGCAGAGCAATTTTGGAAACATTCAACTTTGTTGTTCTAAGCATGCCCGCCGCTTTATTCATCTTATACTTTCTTATATAAGTAAAAATAGGGTCCCCATAAATCCCCTTAAAACAATTTTTCATTCCTGTCAATGAAATGTCATATTTTCTAGCTAATTCATCTAGGGTATAGCTTCTCTGCAAATTACTTATAAGCATATTATGAATTGCCTTTACCTTCTCTGTTTGAGCTTTATAAAAATATGGCCTTTCATCGGTATTTTGAGAAAGCTCAAGTCCATCTAAAAATAGTAGCAACTCAAATATCTTAATCTTAAAATAATAATCTCTTATCCTTTGGGGAACTGTATAAAGTTCTGAGAATATGTGGTCAATAGGTTTCACATTTCGTATAATGAAACTATGGTCTTTTGAAAAATATTTATTTTTCAAATCATTCATTGATACTGGAAAATCAGGAAATATTTTTTTCAATTCTTTGTCGGCTTTTTCTATTTCAAAAATAATATTCATTCCATGATAGTTAGACAGGGGAAAGAAAAAATTAGAATCATGCTTATATCTATCATCAATTTTTAAATCCCCGCTTTTAATATAACAATAGGTGCCATTTTCCATTTCCTGCTCTATTCTTCCTTCTCTGCAATGATCAACACACAATAAATCTTTATCTGTGAAAAATTCAGATTTACAACTACTCATATGAAAATCATTATACATTATCATGATTCCATTAAAGACATGATACATTGTCATCATTCCATAGCCATCTTCGCTTTTGAATTTATAAATCTTGCAGTTTCTTCCCTCAGTAATAAGCTCCATATCTTTCTGTAGCTTTATATTATTGAACATTAAACCACCTCTCATAAGTTAGTGCTATCTAACAAAATTTCAATCATTACACCTGTTCTCACAAAAGCAGTATATATCTAATACATATTTATTTCAACTCTACAGGGGCAACTATAATCCGATTAGACATTTACTTTATCAAAAAAAAATAGGCAACAAAGTAGCTGCCTATTTTTATCAACCTACTGTTTCGGAGTCAACTTAGTAATATCGAAAAATTCAGAGAACCCATAGAAATTATAACCAGAAATTTTATTCTCATTGTAGACTATTTTTTCCTTGATATAGGTTATTGGAATATCAATTACTTGATCATTACTAAAGTTAATTATATAATCAAAAGCTTCTTTTACCTTATCATTGCTACCCGATGTTAGGTAATTATTAATGGCAGAAATGACCTTTTCTTTATCCTCATGCTTAGAAATAGCTGCCATACCTGCAGAACTATCAAGCCAAGGATTAAAGTATCTTTGGGGAAGGGTAGCTCCTTCGTTTGTATCCCAAATGGTCAAATCAAATTCCCCACTATAATCTGCTTTCCACCAAAGCATTTGCTCAAGTCCTTTGATTTCCAGATCTATTCCAGCCTCAGAAAGCTGACTTTTAATGACAGTAGCAATATTGCTATTGATATCCACTTCCTCTGGATAAGTGAATACAAGCTTCAATGCTTTACCATTTTTTTCTCTCACACCAGTTGATTCATTTACCATCCATCCCGATTCATCCAGTAACTTTTTTGCTTTTTCTATGTTATAGTCCCAATTATTATTCATACTACAATTTGAATACGCAATACCATCGAAAAACAATTTATCAGCCACTTCTTCATTTCCATAGGTAAGTCCTTCTGAAATAGCTTTTTTATCAATTGAGTGTGCAATTGCCCTACGCACATTTAAATCTGAGCATAGTTCACTTGAAGCATTTACAACTATATTTCTTGTACGCTCATTTTGATTAGCCATGATTCCTTTCATTGAAGGAATAGTAGATGACTGTGCATAATCATCATAGGTAAGTTGTGCAGTACCAAAGATTAGATCAATTTCTCCTGTTTGCAATGCCTTTACCCTTGAAGATGATTCTGGTATGTACTTGACAATCACTTCATCATAATATGGTGTTTCTTTCCAATAATTTTCATTACGAGTAAATTTGGTATATTCGCCCTTTTTAAATTTAGTATAAACATAGGGCCCTGTTCCAACGAAGGATGTCAATACTTTATTCTCTTTATCAATGCATTTTGGAGAAGGCATACCTAAGATATCCGGAGAACTTAAATCTGAAATCACTCCAAAATAAGGATTTTTATAGTTAATTTCTACTACATATTCACTAGGAGCTTCTATATTATTTATAGTCGAAATCCCTTTCATAAAGGCACAGTTCGGAATAGACCTATAAAATTCAAGAATTTCCTTTACTGCTGAAGCATCAAATTTCTCTCCATCATGGAAAGTTATTCCCTTTCTAAGCTTCATTGTTAGAATTGTTTTATCATCATTCCATTCCCAGCTTTCCGCAAGACCCGGCTTATACTCGCCGTCCTCATAAACCACAAGGGTTTCATAAATCATCTTTTGAGCGATAGTAATGATGGGACTCATTCTGAGGGTAGTCATATTATCAAGCTCACCTATTGACGCGAGTTTAAGGATCTTTTCATCTTCTATCTTACCGCTATCAATAACATCTTTACTTTGATTCCCTCCGCAACCAGTAAAACCTATAACTAAGCATACAACTGTTAAAATAAATAGTACTAGTTTTTTCTTCATTATTATAATCCCTCTCTTTTATTATTTTATTTTTTTATAACGGCAGTTTTTGTAAACTTACCTTTTTCCATAAAATATATTTCATCGGCAATTCTTTTAGCATGGTTTATATCGTGGGTAACAAAGAAATAAGAACAACCGTATTTTTCCCTGTAATCCCTTAATAGACAAATCACTGAATCAGATGATATTAAATCCAGTCCACTTGTAACTTCATCAAGAACTAAAAATTCTGGATGAACTGCTAAGGCTCTCAGCAAAGATATTCTTCTTTGCTCACCTCCTGACAAACGGCTTACGGGTGTCTTAAGTAAGCCTTTATCTAAACCAACACTATCCATGAGATTCTTTAAAACTGATTTCCTTTCTTTTCTATTAAACTCCGTAAGATTAATAAGGGCCTCTTCCATATTATGATATACAGATAACCTAGGATTTAATGTTCCAGATGAATCTTGAAATACAGCCTGTAAACTTTTTCGGTGCTTTTTCCACTTTGAAAAGCTCCACTTAGATGTATCTTCATTGGAAAACATAACCTTACCCTTTGTGGGTTTTTCAAGTCCTATAATGAGCCTTGAAAGAGTGCTTTTTCCACTGCCACTTTCCCCCATTATCGCGATACTTTTTCCCTTTTCCCATTCTAAATTCAAATCTTGCAATACAGAGAATGAACTGTTTTTATCCGTTTTATAGGTCTGTGTAATATTGATCAACCTAATTCCATCCAACAAAGCTCCTCCTCCCCCATGTTTTTATAGCAACTTGAAAATCCCTTTGTCCATTCTTCTCTTGGTTTTGACAATAGATTTTCCATTGTATCAACTTCCACAATATGACCTTCATCTAAAACCGCCACGGTTGTACAAATATTCTTTAAAGCCTCAACATCATGGGAAACAAATAATATTCCTGCATCACTACAATGCCTTAAAAGCAACTCCAACATAAGCTGCCTATTCTCGGGATCAAGGGAAGATGTCGGCTCATCTGCAAAAATATATTTTGGTTTCATCCCTATTAAGATTGCCATTGCTACTCTTTGTAACATACCTCCCGAAAGCTCTGATGGAACAGCATTTATTATTCTTTTGGTATCGGCTAGATTCACAGCCTCAAGGGTTTCAATAGTTAAATTTACAGCTTCTTTCTTTGACAATTTTAATTTCACACGAAAGGTTTCTTCCATTTGGGCCCCTATTTTCAAACGGGGATCAAAGGAAGTCATTGGACTTTGTGGGATATAACCGATTGTTGTACCACATAAATTTCTATGATCTTTCTTTTCTAATTCAATCAAATTTTTCCCATCAATATATATATTTCCAGAGGATATTTTACATTCCTTACTCAGAAATCCCATAACAGCTTTTATAATAGTTGTTTTTCCTGCTCCACTTCTACCTGTTAATCCTATTATTTTTCCTTTTTCTAAGGCAATAGAAAAATCCAATAAAATTTTTTTCCTTCTTGTTCCTATATTAATATCTACTATTTCAAGCATTTTTTCCTCCTTATACCCGATGGCTAGACTAAAAGCTATAAAATTTTAGTTTTGAAAATATGGTATAGATAAACAACATTAAGCCTTAAAATATATTAAACCTTGAAGTTGTTTATCTTTATAATCCTTTTAAATATACTATCCTAATTCCCATCTAAACCCTAGGATTCCTTCCTATTTAACCTGTTCATTACCTAGGACATTAAAAGAAACAGTACACAAGAAGACCACTATAATAGGATAAACTATCATTTCTGGCCTAATCATAGAAACCTTTTGAGCTTCTAAAATCATACTTCCCCAGTCAATAACAGAATCTCCAAAACCAAGGCCCATGAAGGAAAAACCTGTGATCATCATGATCATATGTCCACAGGAAAGACTTAAAAATCCCATTACCTCTGGTAACACATTAGGGAAAATATGTACTAATAGTATTCTACATTTAGATGCTCCCGAGGCAACTGCACACATGACATATGCCTTACTATATTCTATTTCTGTTTTTGCCTTAACCAATTTTATAACTCGTAAAAATAAGGATAACCCAACGGCTATCATAGTGGTAAATACGCCACTCCCCCATGCCCCTAAAAATACAATTAAGTATGCCATAGGTGGTAAAGCGGTTACAGCATTTAAAATACTCTCTCCTATAACTCCAGTTGTTCTCTTTGTAGAGCCCATTAAGAGTCCTATGGGAACTCCAAATAGGATTATAATAATAGAACTTAAAAACACAATCCCTAAGGTGGTTTGTCCCCCATATAAAATTCTAGAAAAAACACAACGTCCCATGGCATCGGTTCCCAGTGGATATTGAAGACTGTTTTTTTGTAATCTTATGCTAAGGTTAACCAAATGAGGATCATTTGGCGTGAATAAAAAACCTAAAGCAGAAAACGCCAGAATTATAATACAAATGAAATATGATAATTTGTGTCCTTTTAACATAGTGCATCTCCACTCTTAATCAACTTATTTTTCTGTAGAAGCTCCTGTACATAATCTGATAATACATTAAATATAACAAGCATAACCGCAAGAAATAAAACAGAAAGATGTATCATAGGTGAATCACGATTTAAAACACTATCAATAATTAGATATCCTAGTCCAGGCAAGGAAAAAACTCTCTCAATCATTGCTGCCCCTGCAAGGGTTAGCCCAATACTTTGTAAAAAGCTGGGTACGAGGGCAATAATTCCATGTGCTATGGTATGATTAAAAAGAATTCTTATCTCTGATAATCCCCTGCATCGAGCATAAAATACATAATCACTATCGGATTCTCTTTCCAAATTTCTGAATAACAATCTAGCATAAAAGGCCATTGGAGCTATGGAAAGACAAATCGCAGGATGAAAATATTTCATAAAGCCAACATTTCCAGCAACTGAGATAGCTCCCCATTTCACAGCAAATATATCAAGATATACACTTGCAATATAAAACCCAGGAATTGAAATAGCACTAAGGGTTAGTAGTGAGAAAAACATTCCAACCTTCTTTTCCCTTAGCAGATATAACAGGGGTCCAAATAGAATTATACCTATAATTTCTAATATCATTGCTATAAAGACTACTTTTATCGTTACGGGTACTGCATTTAGGAGCTGATCCCAAACAGGTTTGCCATCCACTAAGGACTTGCCAAAATCCAATTTCAAAGCATTTTTCATCCAGTTCCCATATTGAACAATGAAGGCCTTGTTTAGTCCCATATCAGAACGGATTTGTGCTATTTGTTCCGCACTAGGATTCATCATAGCCCTTCTTGCATATGCTGTTGCTGGATCTACGGGTGACATACGCATAAGCCCAAAGGATAATAGGCTTACTATTAGAAAGGTTAATATAACTTCCAGTATTCTTTTAAATGTAGGTTTAAATTTTGACATACTGTCCCTCCACAACGAGTATTTAAATTGAATATAGTTAGATATATCTAACTGAAAAACACAAAAAAAAATAGTTTACTCAACTATTGACAATAGTACATTAATTATAATCTTTTATCTACTCTGATTAGTCAAAATCAATCCAATTAGACAACGGATTTGACATTTCATTTTTGGGACATTAGCTTTACCTTTTCTTTTTTTATTGAGAACAATTCCAATATAACTTTAATATTTACAATATTCCCTTTAAGCCTATATTTATAATAGCTATTCCACTTATTTCCCGCAAACTAGCTTCAAAGGGCTTACAAATAAATGACTTTATATTTACCTTTAGGAATCTCATATTTTATAATGAAGGGTAGAAATCTATTTGTAAGCCCTTATACTAATTTATACTTACCAAAATATAGGATATTTCTTTAAAATTCTCAATTTAGACGTTTCCAGCTAATTCATTATTTGATTCATGGGAAACTTCAAAATATTTATCTTTAATATTCATTTTATTATCAAATTCATATACTAATGGAACTCCCGTAGGTATATTTAATTCTACTATTTCTTCCTTATTTAAGTTTTCAATATATTTTACAAGTCCCCTTAGACTATTGCCGTGGGCAACAATTATTATTCTTTTCCCTTGCTTCATTAAAGGATATATATTTTCATTCCAATATGGTATAACTCGATTAATAGTAGATTTCAGGCTTTCCCCTAATGGCAATTCATCCTCCGGAATATCTTTATATTTTATATCGACCTTCGGGTACATAGGATCATTTTTAGACAGCATTGGTGGTGATACATCATAACTTCTTCTCCATAGTTTTACTTGATGTTCTCCATGCTTTTTTGCAGTTTCACTTTTATTTAGTCCCTGCAGTCTACCATAATGTCTTTCATTTAACTTCCACGTTTTCTGTATTGGTATCCAATGCAAATCCATCTCATCTAATATTATATTAAGAGTTCTTACGGCTCTTTTTAAATATGATGTATAGGCCATATCAAATATATAGCCTCTATCTTTTAGGATTCTGCCAGCTTCCCTTGCTTCTTCAACACCTCCTTCAGATAAATCAACATCCGTCCAACCAGTAAACTTATTTTCCTTATTCCATAAACTTTGTCCATGTCTCACAAGTACAATTTGCATGATAAAAATCCCCCTTATAAAAACAAATCCCTACATCACTTATATATATTTCTATGCTATTGTAATATCTTTATTTAAATAAACATCCTGAATAGCGTTAATAATGCTTATTCCCTCATTCAATGGTTTCTGGAATGCTTTTCTTCCAAGAATTAATCCACTTCCCCCTGCTCGCTTGTTAATCACAGCAGTTTTTACGGCTTCGGCTAAATCATTTGCCCCCGATGGGCCACCTGAATTAATCAATGGAATTTTACCCATATAATTATTTATTACTTGATATCTAGTAAGGTCAATAGGATTTTCTGAGCAAAGTTCTGTATATATTCTTTCATCGAATTTCCCATAATCGCTTTTTCCCATATTTAACGCCTTAAATCCACCATTATTAACTGGTAATTTTTGTTTTATAATATCAGCACCAATTGTTACTCCTAGGTGATTTGCTTGACCTGTAAGATCCGCTGAGGAATGATAGTTTTTATCCTTATTAAATTCATCATTTCTTAAATAACACCATAGGATAGTGAAAAGTCCTTTTGAATGTGCATATTCAAACATTTCACTTATCTCAACGATTTGTCTGTTAGACTCTTTAGAGCCAAAATATATAGTAGCCCCTATTCCTACAGCTCCCATATTATAGGCTTGTTCCACAGAAGCAAAACGTATTTGATCATATGTATTGGGAAAGGATAATAATTCGTTATGATTAATTTTAACAATAAACGGTATTTTGTGGGCATATTTTCTTGATACAATGGATAATACTCCTAATGTAGATGCAACTCCATTACACCCGGCTTCTATTCCAAGTTTAACAATACTTTCGGGATCAAAATATATTGGGTTTTTAGCGAATGATGCCCCTGCGGAATGTTCAATTCCTTGGTCAATAGGTAATATAGATATATACCCAGTTTTTGCCAACCTTCCAGAATTATATAAACTACTCAAATTTACTAAAACTCTATTATTTCTATCTGATCGCATAAAAACATTATCAATAAAATCCTCATTTGGAAAGGTTATTTGTTCCTTTTTGATTTTAGGATTGCTAAATTCCAGAAGTTTATAATCAGCACCTAGTAAATCCTTAATCTTCTCAATACTTAACATTTTAATCATCCTTCCTAATAACTTTATTATATTAAGTTTGATCCTTACAAATTATTAAAGGTAATCCCCAAGAATAAATGATATTGATTTTCAATATCATTTATTCCTAAATTATAAACTATTTCCATTTGCGATGTCAATAATCTCCATTACATAAAGCTACATCCTTGTTACTGTACCTTGTCTAATATTAAACTAGTTCAACTTTCTCACTACGAAAAAATATGGTTATATATATGGCATCAGATAAAATCTTATTTAAAAATTTATTGAAGGCTGCTATTCAGAGACCATAGAGAGTTTAGGGTGAATCTTAATTTATACATATAGAAATATCTGATATTTCTGGGGATTTTTGATATGTATAAATTAAAGTTTTGACTGGAATCTCTATGTTACTCATCTAAAATAGATACTAAAAACCCTTGAACTCAAGCATAAAATTCAAGGGGTTACATCTATTATATTCAATTTTTCAACTCAAAGCCTAGTGCAAATTGACATGTTTACACGTACCATATCTTATAGGGATCCTTTTATTTTTATACTCCTTTTTTAGGTATCTTAAAACATAATTTTCTCTATTTCCACCACAGAAAAGAAAACTGAATAAACGCTAGTGAAATTAATGATTTTTACGACATATGATAGTGTCAAGTCAGGACAAATAATATCAATATGTACACAATCCCAACGGGTTCTTGACTAACAAATATGACTTTTACTTCAAAACATAAGTAGAAATATAGTTTTGTCTGTCCTGTTCTGAATTATACTTGTTTATAAGTTTGATTTAATTCATATACTGGAACTCTAAATCTTTAACTCCTACACCTACAAACAACTTAAGTCCTTCATCATCACATAACTGCTTAATAACAGGAACAAATTCCTCTTTAGTCCCAAAAGAAACACTTTTTATCCGTTTTACTCCATTTGGATGCACGTAATCCTTTGAAGGTCTTACATTAATATTAAACTTGGTTCCCAAAACTGGAATCTCCAGATCATAAGGAAAAAGACCTTTAAACCGCAATTTTCTATTCTTTGTGTCTGTCCTCCCTGATCTTAACTTTAGATATTTTAGATTTGCTTTGTCAAGGATTTTCTGCTCAATATCCACATCAAACCTGTCATTTTCTAAGGCAACCCCAATTAATCCTTCTTTGGAATCATCCCAAATATTAAGTCTATGTACAAAATCTTTTTTACCCATAAATACAAATATTTTTTTTGCAAAAGAAGGCATCCCTGTATTATGTAATAATTCAAGATATGGTCCTTCTGCAAAATATATTAAGGCATTACAAGGATTTTTATTCTTGCCATATTCAACTGTAAAACCTTTATTAGTATATTCATTTACAGCCGCATCTAAGTCATTTACTTTATATATAATATGTCCTAACTTCATTTTTGATTCCTCCTATTCTTTTATTTCAATTTTTCTTTACAATCTTTTGAGTATTCTAACAGTGTTTTACTCCAATGTTCCATATCATCATCCTTTCTCATAATGTTTATTTCTATTTCTTTTTCTATACTCTTTAGGCAACAATCCTATAATCTGTCTAAAAGCACCTGAAAATTTACTAGGATTAGAATATCCAACTTTTAGCCCAATTTCCGCAATTGACAGCTCCGTCAAAAGTAACTCTTTAGCTGCATAACTCATTCGATATTCACGCATATAGGTATTAACCGGTTTACCATATACCCCTTTAAAACAACTTGTCATGGCTGTCAAAGGTATTTTGAATTCATCTGAAAGCTCATTAAGAGTATAATGATGCTCCAAATCATCAACCATTAGTCCCTGTATAAGCTTCACTTTCTCCACGTCTGATTTATGAAAGTAGGAATATTCGTCTACTCCTAATAATTCGTCTTCTTCAACAGAATCCAAAACCAATAATAATTCTAGAATCTTAATAGTCGCATAAGTACTCTTATTCTTCATTGTTACATCCCTTAACGATTCAAAGATACTGTTGAGTTCAGTATAATTTTGAATAAAGCATGGATAAGAATGGTCTAAAAACTTATCTCTTAACTTTTTTAAGTTCACTGGAAAGCTAGGAAAGCATCTTTCAATTGATTCCTGCGCTTTTGGTAAAAACAATGCTATACTCAAAGAATGATAATGATTCAACGGAAAAAAATAACCATCTGCACTTTTCATACGACTGTCTACACTTATATCTCCTGGTTTGTGATAAACAAAAACTCCTTCATCCACTGAACATTCAAGCCTGCCTTCATAACAATAATCAATGGCCAAACAGTCGATATCTCGCCGATCTTCGCTAACGACACCATTCATATGAAAATCACTGAATATTAAACTGATATCCTCTAATACTTCATATATGGAAATAATGCCTTCTCCCGTTTCATTACGCATGATATATACTTTTGAATCCTCATTCTCAACAACCGACACCGATGCATTTAAAGTGTTTGTTTCAAATCCATTCACTTTCATTTAACTCCTCCAAAGTTAGCCTTAATTAACACAATATAGCAATATATTACACTAGGTATATATATAAGTCTACTCCACTTCATCGTTAATACTCCATTTCATTGTCAAATTATACTTTCGATTTTCTTATCAATGTTTCAAATAATTGTTAGAATTCTCCACATCCTTTGTTTATCACGTTCCGATAATTCTATCTCGATTTTTCAATCATATATATCCTTAGGTTTTCTCTATAGGCCTGTTTGCTTGTTTTTTTCGATGACTTCATTTGATATATTTTCGAGGTAGAGATTTAGTATGTCTTCAAAGGTAGATTTCCCATTGTATTGTTTTCGTATTTTTATTGGTATTTTCATTTCTATTATTTTTTTGTATAAGAAATCCCCTACTTCTCTAATTGAGCTATAGGGGATAATGTTTAGATTTTAATTGGGTTATTGAAATAGTAAAAAAGAACCGATGGTTAGTCGATTCTTATATTTAAAGTAGTATATCCAAAAGCGTTCTCACCCATCTTCTTTAGTATCGTTATATTTATCATAATTACTTTTTCTAGTTTTTTCAAAGGTTTTAAAATATTTAAGCAGCAGTTAGTCTGCTTCGTAAAAGACGTGTATATTCTCTCCCAAATATACACGTATATTTTCCACTACATATTTTTAAGTTTTTTGAACGTATTCCCACATACCATATCATATAGCAATTCTTATCGTTATACTCCTTTTTAGGTCAAGTATTGATATTCAAGAACGTATTGTACTTATAAGAGGCAAAGGTAATAAAGAACGAATTATGTACATTTCTTCTGATGCTGTTATTTCCCGTCTTAAAAAGTGGCTTTGTATAAGAAACTCATTTAATCCACAATCAGAGGCATTATTTTTAAATAAATATGGTACACACTTATCAATTTATTTAGTGTAGGTTGAAAAATCAGGAAATATTGAGGCGTAAGAAATTTTGATATTAAAAGCTGTCCAATTGAGGCATACTATTATTTATTATGAATAAACTGGTCATTTGTTTTTATTAATATAGAAATATAGATGTACAAAAAAAGATATCACTAACACATATCAATTCACAATAACTGTTTGACTCGAAACTATTATTTTCCTACAAGTAGTCTGATATAAAACTAATATAAAAAGGAGTGTTTTAGTTGACTAATAGCAACTTTAAAGCTATGTTAGTGTCAGAAATAGAAGAAAAAAACTTTGAAAGAAGAATTATTGATAGAAGGATTAAAGACCTACCAGAAGGAGATATACTAATAAATGTGAAATATTCTTCTCTGAACTATAAAGATGCTCTTTCTGCTATAGGCAATCGAGGAGTAACAAGAAATTATCCACATACTCCTGGAATTGATGCTTCAGGAATTGTAATGGAAAGCAATAATAATTATTATAAAGTTGGAGATAAGGTTATTGTGACAGGATTTGATTTAGGAATGAACACATGGGGAGGCTTTGGAGAGTATATTAGAGTTCCTGCTGAATGGGTTCTTAAGCTTCCTAAAAATCTTTCACTAAGAGAGAGTATGATCTATGGTACTGCCGGATTCACTGCTGCTTTATCAGTTTATAAAATAGTAAATTCAGGTATCAAACCTGATGATGGAGATATATTAGTAACAGGTGCAACTGGAGGAGTAGGTAGTATAGCTATTTCAATCTTAAGTAAAATTGGTTATGATGTCATTGCTGCTACAGGAAAAACTCATGAAAGGGAAATGCTCTTAGGAGTTGGTGCAAAGGATATAATTCATAGGAAAGAAATAGATGACGATTCCGGAAAAGCTCTTTTAAGGGGAAGATGGGCTAGTGTAATAGATACAGTTGGTGGAAATATGTTAGCTACAGCAATTAAATCAACTAATTATGGTGGTTGTGTGACATGCTGTGGAAACGTAGCCGCTCATGAATTTTTAACATCTGTATATCCCTTCATTCTAAGAGGTGTAACACTATTTGGAATCGATTCTGTTAGGTGTCCTATGGATATTAGACTTAAGATTTGGAAGAAATTATCTTCAGATTGGAAAATCAGTGATCTAAATGATAATGTAGATGAAGTCTCATTAGAAGGATTGGGTAAAAAAATAGATCTGATCTTAGAAGGTAAACATAAAGGTAGAACTATAGTTAATCTTGATTTGTAGATTGGAGGATATTTATGAGATATCAAGGCACAATCTATCCTCCTCCAAGTGAATTTGATAGCCTAATTATACAGGCTCCATAGGTTGTCCTCATAATAATCGCAAAAGTGTGTAAATTCCTTGGTTATTAGCAGTCTACCCGATGGAATCTCGTCACTGTCTCCACATGAGTTGGATTATGGTCGCTTAAGATTTAAGCTTTATTGAAGGTTTTAAGATATGCTTTAAATCCTTGATTTCACTACTATTCTATAAGTTTAGCAAAGTTATATATGATTTTAATTTCTTGGTTTTCACCTATTATTATTTTATCTATAAACATATTGACTACTTCTCTTGTTATGTTTTCAAAATTTTTATAGCTATCAAATAGCTTGGTTATTCTATCTAGTTCCTCATGCTGTTCTAATTTTTTATTCAATATATTTTTTATTTCTATCAGCTTTAGTTCTATAGCATTACTTTCTTCGTCTAGCTTTGTTGTTGCAAGGTCATAGGCTTCTTTTGTTAGTTCATCTGTGCTGAATTTTATTATTAGCTTTGATTTTATTTCTTTTATCTCCTGTAGCCTTGCTTCGTATTTTGTCCGCTTGTATTTGGCTGTCTTTTCACTGGCTTGAATCTTCTTGTTGATACTAGCTTTGATTTTTTCGTAGTCATTGAATTTATCTGCAAACTTCTTTAGGTCTTTTTGTAGGATTTCTTTTAAGGTGCTTTCCTTTATTTTATGAGTGTTACAGTGATTTCTCCCATATTTCTTGAATGTTCCACAGTAGTAACTCTTATGACTTTTTATTAACCAAAGTTTTTTTCCACATTCTCTACAAAATAGTTTGTCACTGAATAGATGTTTTTTTGGCGTTGCTCTGACTCTGGATTTTTGGCTTCTTTCCTGCATTATTTGCTGTACTAGCATGTATTTTTCTTTTGATATTATTGGTTCATGGCTATTTTCTATGATGACTGGCTCTTTGTTTGGTATCTTGTCTTTTGTTGTTATGTCTTTTGTTGTTATGTCTCTTGTTGTAGATACACATTGGCTTAAGATTCCTGTATAGTGAATATTTTTTAGTATGAGCTTTATGGTTGTACCGTGCCATCTCCTCCCCGCATTCTTTTTTTCTTTTATTTGGGAAGGTGTTGGATAGCCTTGATTTGTTAGCTCTCTCGCCATGTATTCTGTTCCATACCCTTCTATGTACATTTGATAGATTTTCTTTACTACTTCTACTGTTTCATCGTCTCTTGGAATAAGTTGACCACTTTTTATGGTATATCCATAGGGTGGGTCTCCTGATAGGAATTCTGCTCTTAGGGCTTTTGAGCGTTTGGCTGATTTTATTCTCTTGGATATTCTTCTGCTTTCATCTTCGTATAGCCAAGCAAACAGTCCATATTTGCTTATATCATCTTCTAAGGTATTGATTGAGCCATCTAAGCATATGATGTGGATGTTATTTGCCATTATAACTTGTTTAAATTCATGGCTTATCCCTATGTTTCTTGCTGGTCTTGATAGTTCTTTTGCTAGTACTACGTCAAATTTCCCTGCCTTTGCATCTTCAACCATTTCTATGAATCCAGATCTTTTTCCATGTGTACCAGAGTCTACGTCTTTGTATATTTTGTAGAGTGTCCAACCCTTTGCTGATATGTATTTTATGAACATATCCTGTTGGTTTTGTAGTGAAGATTCTTGCTCTATGTGTTTTGTTGATACTCGTATGTATATCGCTGCTTCTACTCAATTAGTTCGAGTAATTCAATATTATTTCTTTGATTTTTTAAGCATTTTCTCTGCACCATCAATTGATTCTATAAAATGCTTCTCTACTGTAGTTAATTCATTTTTCATTTTTTCTTTATATTTATTGTACTCAAGGCTAGCTTTTTCTTTAGCTTGGTTATGGCTAATTGTCCCTGCATGATTTAGTATTTCATTGTCGGTCATTCTTAGAAAATCGTCTAATTTTACTAACCAGTCCTTCATATACATTGGTTTTTTCCTAATAGCCTGTAATTCAGCAAATTCTAAATATGCTGTTACTATTCTATTTAGTATATTTATTTCATCTTCTTTTAAATAATTCTTAGCTATTATTGTATCTGCCTTTTTAGGTTTATCACCTATAAATGCTGTCATTCCCATGCATGGTAGCTTCGCATTTGCTCTGTTATAAATAATTTCAGCTGCTGTATGCCTATGTGCCGCCCAGTGCATTTTGTTTTGTATTGTTTTAAAAAATATTATGGAGCTTTCTATCTTTGGATCATAATCAATACTAGTAGCATAAATGTCTAGTACCTTCCTCCAAAACACCTTTTCTGAGGAACGAATATCTCTAATTCTTGCTAGTAGCTCATCAAAATAATTGCCGCTACCAGCTTTTTTAAGAAGTTCATCGTTCATTGTAAATCCTTTTATTATGTATTCTCTAAGTCTTTCTGTAGCCCAAATACGGAATTGTGTTCCTCTGTGAGATTTTACTCTATAGCCGACTGAAATAATTACGTCAAGGTTATAGTGCATTACATCATATTTTTTCCCATCTACAGCAGTTGTTCGGAAATTCCGAACGACTGAATCTTTCTTAAGCTCACCTTCTTTGAATATATTAGAAATATGCTCGCTTATCGTTGATTTTCCTTTTTGAAATAGCTCACACATTTGAGCTTGAGACAACCAAACCGTATCATTCTCCATAGTTACCTCAATCTTCGTCTGCCCATCCTCAGTTTGATATATGATAATATCCGAGTTATTTATATCCATAAGCATTTTCACCCATCTTCTTTAGTATCGTTGTCTTTATTATAATTATTTTTTCTAGTTTTTTCAAAGATTTTAAAATATTTAAGCAACAGTTAGTTAATCTGCTTCATAAAAGACCTCTATATTCTCTCCCAAATATAGACGTATATTTTCCTATCTCTGATAGTCTACTCTCCAGATGATGGTTAGGACTAAATAGAAGTATCATTATTTGATTCTATGAGTCGTGGCGATTTATTCTTACTAGGAATAATTTTAAGGCAAAACTTAATACCAGAGGTATTTGGAATACTAAGTTGGTATCGTTTAAGTATTCTCTTATCGCTCTTGCTGTTATAGCAGTCATGGCGTTTTCCCTTATGTCGCTTTCCCGCTAAGGTCATAGGAGTAACGTACTTAAATATTTTCTGTATTTAGTTTTCAGTGTTCATATGAAAGGAAAAATAACCCCTTACTTCTTTAAGGAAAAAAGTAAGGGGTTGGCTGAAAAAAATTTTTATTTAAAACTAATATTCTCGCTCATAATTAATGGCATTTGGATTATCCCAATCTAGTCCTCTGCCCTTCTTTAGTTCTGCTATTTTCTCAATTAAAGCATCACCTTCAAGCTCTGATAATGGATAGTTTCCATTCTTAGAGTTTTGTTGATTATTTGAGTTTTGAGATAATAAAATAGCTACAGCGTTAAGAATGTTATCCATTCTTTGCTGTAGCTCTCTTTTATTTGCATATCTTGCGTTCAGTTCTAGTCTGGATTGTATTTTTTCTTTAGTTAGTTCATCAGCTTTGTATAGCTTATTGTTTCTACATTTTTTACCGCTTGGAGTGGTGAAGGTGATATATTTTCTTGTGTCTGTCCATTTAACTTCATAGCCTAATTTTTTCATATTGTCTATGAATTCTCTTTTTGATGTGGAATTTCTTATGCATTCATTGACTGCAAGGTACAACTCGTATTTCCAGCTCGTTCCTCTTTGACTACTCCTATATTCTCCTGCTTTTGTATAGTTGCTTTTGTCCATAGATGGAATGACTATTAATCCATATTGTCTACAGATTTCGTCAGAATAACCCTTGAGCCTTTGTAAGTCCTTTGGATTCTGTTGCCATTTATAGCCTGTTTCATAGTTAACTGTATTGATTATGAAATGATTGTGAATATGGTCTTTATCTATATGGGTTGTTATTACTATTTGAAATCCTTTGAAGCAGTCAAGCTCTAATAGCTCTTTAGCTATTTCATTGGCTGTTTCTGGGGTTAGTCTATCATATGGTGAGAAGGATTGTACAAAGTGGATGAATTGTCTTCCTATGTCCTTGGCATAGCTCCGTTTTATGGTTGTTATTTCTACGTAGGCATTGTCTGGATTACAATCTTTTCCCCATATTAAATGGGGTTCAGTCTTTTCTGGACTGGTGATGTAATCTATTGCTTTCCCTAATCCTGTGAGGGTTTTGTTGGTTCGGTTAAGAAACTCAATAATTGCCATATATTATTTAGCTCCCTTCTAGTTCGGCTTAGGTCTGGACATGTGATTCTTCCTTGATGACATAGGGTAACAAGTTGGTTTAGATTTGTATCAATTTTGATTAATTGTTTTGCTACTTATGGTAATCCATTTACAGATACTACTTTCTTACCTAAAGCAGAAAAAGCTACGAATCTGCTTAAGCTCATTCCAGATTTCGTAGCTTTTTTCTTTATGGTTTCATATTCTTTTTCTGTCACTCGCAGAGTGATTAATTTGGTTTTCTTCATTCGATTCTCCTTTCGTGAAAGTAATATTTTTACAGAGGGTTTGGGAGATTTCTCCCAACAAGCAACTAAATGTATTACATTTAGTAAGCTTGCCAACTCTAAAGAGTTGTTACTTGGATTTGGTGCTTTAATATTAGATTTATATACTTGGAAAAATATGAAAGAAGGATATTGGAAAAGAAAAAAAGTTCTTGTTTGGTGGTATACCTGTTAAGACCTTTTTTAAATGCTGATTATATGCCTGCTATATTATACGATTTTGGTATAATCAGCTCCAAAGACTACTCTATAATAATACAACTCATTTAACTTATTAATAAGTCCTTAGCTAGACTAAATTTAATACTCGAATTAGAAGCTTCAAAACATATTCAACTTCACTTGCTTGACTTTTTAATTTCTCTATATCATCTTCAATAAATCTTATGGATATAGAATGGGCTGTGGAATTTCCACTTTCTCTATATTTATTAATTACCTTGATGAAGTCTTTATTCAGATTCTTTTCAAGATGAGTAAAATCATCTAAATTTGCATCCAATATCTCTACAATTTTAATAAAACTATGACATTTTCTATACCTTGGATCATAATACTTTTCAATATCACTTGTTCCGTATTTCTTCTTAAAAATATCTATAATAAGATTTTCAATAAATTTTCTTATAAGAAATGGTATTACAGAGAATAGACCGTAATTATATGCTCGATTAATCTCAGATTGTAAATCCCTGTAAAAACCATCTGGTAAATCTTCAATTTTTAGATAATGACTAAATGTAATTTGAATTTCTTCTATACCTAATTCAGGATTTTTTATATTGAGCTGGTTAATTAGAAATTGGTTCTTTAACATAAATTCTTCATTTGTATCTTTTAATTTTTCATTAAGAACATAATCAATAAAACTTTTAGTTTTTTCTTCGCCTTCCGACTTTAAAATAGAGTTAAATAGATTCAACACACATGAAGGATAATCATTATCCCCCCAACTTTGACTTCTTAGAAGCCTATAGGTATCAGCAACATATTTTTCCAAACCAAAAAGTTGAGCTGATAATCTCCAATCTGTACTCCAACAACAATCTGTAATTAATTTTGTTGCCACTGCTAAATACTGTTTCATTATGTATTCCTCCAATTATCATTATTTTAAAGACCACAACTCTATGCTCTGAAATGATTATGCCAGTGTTGTATAACGTGTACTTATTGCTACCGCCGTTCACCAACCTAACTATTAGTAATAATATTCAGTTTCATCTTTCCTTTTTTCACATATATGTAAATCAATTATACTAAAAAAATTATAAACTTCATTCATCCTATTCTCTAAATTAACTAAATCTAAATATGTCCATTCTTCATGATGTAAGTTTAGTTTCCTATTAACTGGGTATCTAAATGCATCTCCTTTTATATCATAATTGTGAAATTCAGTTATATACTCCTGTAAAATATCTAAATATTTCATTTCATCATCTGAAGTATATTCTTCTATGATTGGTCTTAAACAATTCCAAATTTTCACAAGACTATGGTCTATTCTATTTATTTTATTTTCTTTTCTTTTTCTTCTCTTGACAGATAACTATATTCAAGAAATAAGTGTTTCATTATAAGTTCAAGATATTGTCTATAAGAAAATATAATAGGAAATACTAGCTTATCTTTTAAATTATGATCATTATTTTTCAAACCTTGTTCTATTAATATATCTCCTGATTTTTTATATCCTTCTGAATAAACATAAAATTGTGCATCCTCTTCTCCCCATCCGAAATATGCATATTCGCTAAAAATTTTACCTTCTTTAAATAATTTTCCTTTTGTAATTAGTTCATGACTCATATTATTCCCCCCTTAACATTTCAGATTTTTAACTTCCGAATTATAAACATTAGTCTCACGATACTATTATTCCTTCAAAAAAATTTACTACTAATTTCACACGACTATAGTATTTAAGTTTAAGATATTACTTTATTTGTAATTATGTTTATAATAGTTGCTCATTCATATAGTTCTATAACTCATCTTAAATCCATACCAAAATTATACATTGTCTTCACATATATTTTAATTAATAACGTACCTTACTGTTGTTTTTCTTACCATTTCACAATCTTCGTTATAACAAAATCAATTACTTATTTAACCCATAAAAAAACCGATAAAGCCTTTTACAATATGCCTTATCGGTCAAATCAGTTTCTTACTATTTGCATCTGCAATATTTTATTATGTAACTGTTATATAGGCTCAAGAACATTCAGAAGCTTAATGCAGTCTTTATATCCTTGAAAATAAAGTGTTTCCCTCTCTATCCATTCAATCCTTCCAGTACAATCCTTATTTCTTAAAATAAATGCTCTATCTTCATCATCAAGTGATTTAAGTATTTCCCTAATCTTAATGCTTTCTTCTACATTATTCCTTACTAATTCACTATACTCTTTATCAGTGTCACGTAAATTCTTCATTATATCTTCATGAATGTCAAAAAATAATCCTTGAAGATATTCCATATATTCAGTTGACATAATTCCCCTCCTTGTGATGATTTCTTGAATTACTATCTCAAACAGGGTATAATAGATTTACCGCTATCTTTGATAGTGGTTCATTAGAAGTGGTGGAATTGCTTGATCGGCGTTCACCGCTTCTTTTATTTATCTTTTAGGGAATGAATACCATCTCTAATGCCCTGTGCCTGAGTTTTATTATTCTTCTTACAGTAGGTTTTTAAAATATTTAATGTCTCCTCATTAATACGAGCTGTTATTTTAATTGGTTTAGGGCCATCAGTTGGTCTCCCCATTTTTTTGGTAGCCATATAACACCTCCTATTTTTGTCTCCCATAAGTCAAGTGTTTTTTTACACTCATTCAGTATTGAATTTACTCATCATCGTAACTTTAACATTATATACTTAACTCCTTCTACACATTCTAATTTTCATAATCCATTCCAAAACGTATATCAGCACCAAAGATAGCTAAATTATAATTATCTTCATCAAGGCAATATAGAATATCTCTAGGTAAAATATATTCATCTTTGTATCCATTATAAAGATTAAACCCCAGTCTTATAAGTGCCTTTGAACTTGTGCAGAAATCAATATTTTTATTATTCAAACACTCTGTATTTATCCAATTTTCTTTAAAATCATAGATGTGATTTCTTTTATTATACAAGTAATTATTACTTTCTATAATGCAGAACAAGGCTTGTCTTTCCTTGTCCTGCGGGTGGGTTCTGTCATTAAACATTAGTTGTTTAAATGTTCTTGGCAAGAAAATCTCATATTATCAACTCTCATTATTAATTTGGAGCATAAGAAAAGCCCATAAGATTGTTAAAATCCTCTAGACTTTGTTATTATACTTGTATGCCCATCCTCTCTAGTAGCGGTCATAATATTTAATTACATAAAAGTAAAAAAGAAATACACACAAAGCTTTTGCAATGTGCGTATCAATATAGATTTTAGCTCTTATTTAAGTTCAATATGAATCTCTTTTCCCAGCCCTTTTGCTACCTTAAATAAAAAATCTAATGTAGGATTATAATTACCACTTTCTAATCTACTAATATTGGATTTCTGTGTACCAGTGCGAAAAGCAAGCTCTTCTTGAGTCATATTTTGCTCAGTTCTTGCTCTAATTATTTCTGATATAATTTCATATCGTGGTTTAAGTTTTTCATATTCAGCTTTAAATTCTGCATCTTTCATTAAATCCTCTTTAACCTTTGAAAATGATATACCTGCTTTACTCATCGTCACACCTCTTTTCATAATCATATTTATATTTTATTGCTTTTTCTAACTCTACTTTTGGAGTGGAATTTGTTTTCTTCAAGAATCCATTTAACAATACAAATGTATTTCTATGGTATGTAAAATAAAATATTCGTGAAGCATCTGAACCAAGCTTTATTCTTAATTCATACAATCCTTTATATTTTTACCTTTTATACGCTTTACATACGGTTCTTTTAAGTTAATTCCATGTTCTTGTAAAAGCTCTATTTCGCTATATGCTTTTGCTCTCATTTTTGGTTGAAGCGATAATAGAAAGTCTACTACAGGAACATCACCATTTTCTTTTATATAGTATTCTATTTCCCAATGCATTTTTATTCCTCCGCACTATAGTATATGTTCCTTCTTAGTTATATGTTATCATATAAGATAACTATATTCAAGAAGTTTTATTTCTTAAAATTTAATTACTCAACAAATATTAATCATAAATCAACTCTTTCAACACAACCTCCTCAGCCACTTCACGAGCCTCCTGCCTAATTCTATAGCTCTCCATAAAACTCCTATCATCAGGTAATGGATGTTCTCTAAGGTATCCCTGCTGAATCCTCTCAAATCTCTCATAAACCTGCTTCTCTATTTCAATAACATGCTTCATCAACTCCCCTTCTAAAAGCAACCTAGAAAACAAATAAGGCTTGTTTTCCTTCAAATATTTATACCTTAACCTACCATACTTTTTAAGCTCTACACTTTGATCAATCCCAAAATCAATCTCTGGATAATAATAATCACCTTTTCTAACATATTTAATCTCACTCATTATAAATCTTCCTTTTCACTTTTTATTTTTCCATACAAAAAAAGCCGACAAGATTATTAAAATCCTATCAGCTTTGCTTTACTTATAAATTCGTCTAAACCCTGTATTTACAAGGTATAAACCTACAACTATCACACCTATTATTCCTTCCTAGTAAGTAGCGAGCAACACTCCACATGATAAGTATGAGGAAACATATCTAAGGGCTGTATCTCTTCTACCCCGTATCCATTTTTAGTTAAATATTTTAAATCCCTTGCTTGGCTTACTGGGTTACAAGATATATATATGACTTTTTTAGGACCTAATTTAACTATGGAAGATAAGAATTTTTCATCACTCCCGCTTCTTGGAGGGTCCATAAATACTGTATCCACATATTGCTTATCTTCCGCCATTTTGACCATAAATTCCCCGGCATCACCTTGGTAGAATCGAACATTTTTAATTTTGTTTCTCTTTGCATTATTAATTGCATCCCTCAAAGCATTTTTGTTGAGTTCCACACCAATAACTTTTTTGACTTTGCTGCTCAAAATTAAAGCTATTGTGCCAATACCACAATATGCGTCAAGTACTACTTCTCCTTTTTCAAGCTTTGCCATATCAATTGCTTTGTTGTATAGTTTCTCTGTTTGAATGGGATTAATCTGATAAAAAGACTTTGGAGAAATTTGAAAAACCTTACCACATAGTTTGTCTTCAATAGTACCTTTACCATATAATACCTTTTCAATATTTCCAAGAACCACACTGGTTTTTCGATTGTTAACATTCATAACAATTGTTGTAATTTCAGGATGTTTTTTCAGCAGTGCCTTTACAAAGTTATTTTTAGAAGGAAATATATGTGTCGAAACTACAAGTACTACCATGATCTGCCCACTAGTAAATCCTGTTTTGACCAAAACATGTCGTAAAAATCCCTGACCAGAGTCTTCATCAAAGGGCTTCATCTTGAATGATTTCATCAGTTGACGAATTGAACCAATAATGGCATCGGCATGGGGGTCCTGAATAATACATCTATCTATGGGAATAACCCTATGGCTGTATTCCTCATAAATTCCAGATATAATTTCTCTTTTTTTTCCATATCCAAAGGTTGAATGGATTTTATTGCGGTAGTCATAGGGCTTATCCATAGTGATAATCCTATTAACTTTCCCATAGTCTCCTAGCAGCTTTCTAACACTTTTTTCCTTGAAATCAGTCTGGGCTTCATAGGACATATGCTGTAGTTGACAACCTCCACACTTAAAAAAATAAGGACATTTAGGAACAACTCTATCCTTTGATTTATCAAGTATACTATTTACTTTTCCCGTGTTAAAATTTCTCTTATTAAAAATCTCTACTTCAGCTCTTTCTCCCTCAATCAAATAAGGAATAGTAATCTTTTGGCCATTTATGTTTACAATTCCCTTTCCTTCTTCGTCTATAGCTGTACAATTTACATTTACTTTTTGATTTTTAATATCTGATCTTTGATGACTATTTTTTTTTACCCCTTTGTTTTTTGTTTTATAATTTCTTTTATTTTTTTTCACTAATCCTCATCCTTAAAAATTATTGTTTAAAACCATTTATTACACTTGGTAATTATATTTTATGGGGATTCTATTTGTAAGTCAACGGTATAAAGTTTATAATTCCAATGTTTTATGAATTTCACCTCAATTAAGGCACATATAGAGAGTCTAGGGGGAAATCTTAATTTATACATATCGAAACGTCCAATATTTCTAGGAATTTTTTACATGTATAAATTGAAGTTTTGACTGGAATCTCTAAAAAAAAAATAAACCAGTCATCTGACTTGTTTATTTTTTTATGTGCCTAAATATCCTCTTCTATGCCACAGCTCCGTTCTACAAACTTTGGAGGCCATGCTTTTGGTGGTGTACCATTCTTTTTAATTCTAAAGTTGCAACAATCGCACCCCCATGCCAAGTTTTTAGTACGATGCAGTTCAAGCCCAAGGGCTTCAAATAGTACATAATCTAAATTACATAGGTAGGGTATCAATTCATCTGCATTTTGACTACGCATAAATTTTACAATGCCACACTCAGTATAATCTATACCAACATCATATGCTTTACCATCTCCCTCAAAAATTTCCCATACCCAATCTCCAGGGTATTTTTTTTGTTGAGAATCTTCTGCTCTTTTTTTCATTTTAATAAGATTTCGTTTTGAAAATATCGTTTTCCCCATCAACCTACGTATGAATAGTGGCATTTTTTTCAACTGCCTCTCCAGGGATAAATGAATTAATTCCCCGACTTCCTCAACATCATATCCATATCCATCTAATACAAGATATAAAGCTAACCCCCAACTAGCTTTAATAAGATTAGAAGTGAGATTATTATCCTTTCCTCCAATATAAGGGAATTGTGGTATAAGCTTTTCAAACTCCTTTAAAGCCTGAACACGAATTTCATTTGCTCCTTCTTTCCCAAATTTCGATACAAGCTCTGGCTTAATGGGCTTAAGAAATTTATCCATTCCTTTTATTAACTTTTGTTCCTGTGACAAATAAAACATATTTGATTCCATATCAATCCCTCCCCCTTAAAGTTTTCCGACACCCCAAAATAGTTAGTTAATTCTTCTTATAGAAAATGGGGGTGTCTCAGAACAATAAATTTTTTCATTATTCTAAAACACCCCAGTTATGAATTCAAACAATCGTCTTTTAACACAATCCCTTGAAAATATTATTTATTTAGTTCCATTGTATTACAACTACAATTGCTCTTGCTATTTGATCCAGACATTGGACAACCAATGCATTTAGTACCTCTTCGCTTTTCCTTAACAACCTTTGTAATAGATAAACCAATAATTACTATAATCACCAATCCAACTATTATATTTGTCATAATCTTCTCCTATACAGCTTTTTCTAGTTTTTGCTGTGATAAATTATTTCCTTTTTTCACAAGGTATACAACATACGCTACCATCGCCGCAACAGCAATAAGTCCTGGTATAAATCCTCTACCGAAAGAACCTGTTGTAGCTAATGTACCTATTTGATAAGTTAAAAATGCTACCACATAGCCCATTCCAAATTGGAATCCAATACCGGCCCAAAGCCATTTGCTATTTTCCATTTCAGAGTTCATTGCCCCAATAGCGGCAAAGCAAGGAGGCGTGAACAGGTTAAACATAAGATAAGCTAAAGCAGCCACTGAAGTTAATCCCATAACACTTGCAACATCTGTAGCACCTGATACTAATTCTAATGCATCTGCATCAATGAAATTGGTAATTGAATAAACTACAGCTAAAGTACCAACAACATTTTCCTTAGCTATAAAACCAGTGATAGCTGCTGCTGCAAGCTGCCATACACCAAATCCTAATGGAATCAACAATACAGCAAATGGTGATGCAATACTAGCTAATATACTTGTTCCTTCTGCTCCTTCAGCAACAACTTCAAAATTCCAGTTAAATGTTTGCATAACTTGTACCGCTGCGTTACAAAGAAGTATAATAGTACCCGCTTTAATAATAAATGCTTTTCCTCTAGCAAACATTGAAACTGTAGCCCTTTTGATGCTTGGGAATCTATATTCTGGAAGCTCCATAATGAAGAATGATCTTGCATTCTTTTCACCAGTAATTCTTACCACAACTAATGCTCCAAGAATAATTATGGCAATACCTAGAAAATACATACTTGTACCAACCCATGCCGAATCGTCAAAGAATACTCCAGCAAATAATGCAATAACTGGTAATTTTGCTCCACAAGGCATGAATGGCGTTAACATTGCAGTAGTTCTTCTTTGTCTTTCATTTTTGATAGTTCTAGTTGCCATAATCCCAGGGATAGCACAACCAGTACCGATAATCATAGGAATAATTGATTTACCAGATAAACCAACACGCTTAAAGAAACGATCCATTATAACAGCTACACGGGCCATATACCCACAATCTTCAAGTAATGCTAGTAAGAAAAATAACACCATAATTAGTGGTAAAAATCCAACTACGGCTCCAACACCACCAATAATACCATCTAACAGTAATGCACTAAGAATCGGCGATACTCCTTCACCAAGCATACCTCCAGCCCATGCATTTAAACCATCAATCCATCCTACAAGTATATCCGCTAAAAACGGTCCTAGATGTTCTTGGGAAATAGAAAATACCGCCCACATCACAGCCGCAAAAATTGGAAGTCCAAGCCATTTATGAGCTAAAATTCTATCAGCCGCATCTTGCTTAGTTTGTTGAACACTGCTTATCTTACGATTTTCTACCTTTGAAACAATAGTATTTACAAAATTATAACGCTTTTTATCGGATTTTTCTACTTCTTTAGCATCTTTAAGATTGACTCCCTTATTGTCATATGGTGCTTTTTGACCTTTTCCTTTAACTTCTACTACTTTTGAAATTAAAAGTTCTAAACCATTGTTGCTTGATTTGGTTGATACGGTTTTTATAACCGGACACCCTAAAGCTGCACTTAGCTCAGCTACGTCAATGGCTGTACTTTTTTTCTCATTCAAATCACTTTTGTTAAGTGCTACAACTACAGGAATATCTAATTCCAGAAGCTGAGTTGTAAAAAATAAACTTCTACTTAAATTTGTCGCATCAACAATATTGATGATTACATCTGGATTTTCGTTTTTAACAAAATCACGGGTAATAGATTCCTCAGATGTAAAAGGTGACATAGAATATGCCCCGGGAAGGTCAACAGCAGTAATTTCTACCCCCGTCTTATTTAAATTATTCTTAATCTTACCTTCCTTTTTCTCAATTGTAACCCCCGCCCAGTTCCCAACATGTTCAATCTTACCAGTTATGGCATTGAACATTGTTGTTTTACCACTATTGGGGTTACCAGTTAGTGCTATCTTCATAATTTCCCTCCTAAATCATTTATTAGCATAGCTAACTTAAGATAATAATTAATTATATATGAGATCGAATATCAAAGTTGCCTTAAGTTAACTTTATAGCCAATTTAAAAGCTATATCCCTATAGCTTTTAATAAAAATTATATAATAATCGCTTGTGCCAGTTCTGAATCAATACTATATCTTGCATCCTTTATGGATATAACATAGTTTTCAGCCAATATAGATATTACAGTTACTTTTTCACCTTCATAACAGCCCAACGTGAAAAGAAAACTTTTCATCTCTTCATCATCAGTTTCAACTCTTTTTATTATATATTCTACATCTACCTTTGCTTCAGATAAATTTTTCACCAAATCACCCTTACCCGTCTGTTGAAAATCATAAATGCCATGGGTCACTTCACTTGCTAAAGCATCAGCCATATACAGACCTCCTTGTATCTCTTATTTTTAGTCTTTGGAGTTTTTCTGAAAATAATCTTCTATGGCCCTAAGCATGCTATCACTAACAAAGTGTTCCATCTTACAAGCATTCTTAGATGCCTCAGTCGTTGTTAAACCAAGGGAATGTTCAAGAAAATCAGCAATCAACTTATGTTTATAATATATTTTTTCAGAAATTTTTCTACCTTTTTCTGTAAGAGTAATGCTTCCATAAATTTCTTTTTCAACCAAATTCTGATCTTTTAGTTGTTTCATAGCTTTGGACACACTTGCTTTTGAAACCCCTAATGCTTCAGCAATATCCACACCATGGGCATGTCCATGGTGTTTTTCCAATAAGTATATTGTTTCTAAATACATTTCAATCGATTCATTATAACCCAAAATGCTCCTCCAGTTAACCAGTCTATTTCATATTTATTATGAAACTATGTCAAGAATTGGTTGATTACAATTATCAATTGCAATCATATTATATTCTAATTGATTATATTTGTCAATGACTTTTACTTTTTTTCATATATACTTAACACCCTCTATAATGTGATATACTCCAAAAATTTATACATTTTTACAAAACGGTAATACCTCAATTTATCCAGCTGAGAAAATTGCATAACTCTCACTTAGTAAAATGGCATAATATATATGATGTAGCTTGTAGGATTTTAAAACTACATGGAGTTGATGGTTTTTATAGAAAGTAATCATTCAATTTGCTCAGCTAAACAATTTTTTGAATATCTCTGTATTTTTTAGGAGTAACACCATACATTTTCTTGAAAAGTCCTGCAAAATGACCTGCATTATTATATCCTACTTCCTTTGCAATGCTTTGAATACTATAATCCGAATTCCTTAAAAGAAGTAAAGCGTGATTTATACGTAATGTTTTAAGATATTCATATGCTGTGGTTCCATAAATCTTTCTAAATGCTAATTGAAACCGTGTTGTACTCATATTTGCAATCTTTGATAAATCTTCAATAGATGGATACTCTGATAGTTTTTTATCCATATAATCAATCACTTTCTTTAATGCCCTTAGGTCATTCTTGCTAAGCTTTACACTTGAGGTTTTCAACTTAGTTGCTTGTTCATAGCTATAAGTAGCAAGTGCCAAAAGCTCTAATATCTTGCCTTCCAGATAAATATGATGTGACATTCCTTTAGCCTGACAGCTCTTAATTTGTTGGAAAATAAAATTTAGCTCCGGTTGATTTGGGCTAACTGTCAAAAATTTCATAGCGTTTTTCGCTTCACGATACTTATCACCATACCTTTGTTTAAGAAATACATCATAATACCCATGGGCAATAACAACTTTTGTAAATCGAACTGGTTCTTTGGCTTTACAATGCACATATATTTTTCTACTTTTATTTATATAGCAAAATATACCTTTTTTTACTGGCTTCACCTTCTGTTTTCCCACTCCAAAGGAACTTGAACTCGTTTCAAATTGACTTATCTCTACATAGCTCTGACTAATTTCTGAAATCTTTTCAAAATTTTCCTTTGGAGTATAGTCTGCTATTAAAACCATGAACATATCTTTAAATGAAATGATGCGAAGGCCGCCTTCCCCATATTCTGGTATCATTCTATAATAATAATCGCCTTCCTGTGAGTACTCTGGCAATAGGGTCAATGGAATTTGCTCCATAATAGCTGAATAATATTCATGTATGGTTTGTGTCATCATCTTACCTCCCATCCAAATTCAATATCATTATATCATTACTTTATATCATGTAACATCATAATTTTATCACAATATTACCATTTTTAATTATTTAAAAACATTCTATGGCGTTGAAAATATACTATTTCACATCATTTTTTCATAGGACACCATGAACTGATAATGATTATTGCTATTATTCTGAAACAGTCTATAATAAACACTGTGAAACTGCCAAAAAAAATATCAACTCAGAAGGGAGTAATAAAATGGATAATAATCAATCCCTATTTTATAATGTGTTCCATCTAATAAAGGGAGAACGCATTAGGCTTACAATTGGACTGCTTCTTGCAGTAATATGTTCGGGACTATCCTTTGTTCCATACTTAGCAGTATATAAGATTATTTTGAAATTAAGTCAACAGAAACTAAGTTTTTCATTTATTCTTTTTTGGGCATTAATCAGCATGGTTTCAGTTGTTTTAAAATCTTTACTTATGTCTATTGCTAGTCTCTGCACCCATACCTCGGCATTTAATGCAATGCATAAACTGAGATTGGAAGTTATTGATCATATGTCAAAATTAAATCTTGGCTTTTTCAATAATAATTCCCAAGGTAAAATCAAAACTGCCTTGTTTGATGATATTGGGCGTCTTGAAAACTTTATAGGTCACAATCTTATTGAGCTTGCTCAATCCTTTGTTGTTCCCATTATTTTATTTATTATTCTTATAATTATCCAACCTATAATGGCACTATGTATTTTAATTCCTGCTATACTAGGTATCATTATTCCTATGCAGATTATGAAGGGATATCCGGATCTAACTAACAGATTTGCCGATACTATAGCTTCTGTTAACGCCTCCGTAAACGAAATGATGTCAAGTATGCAGGTTTTAAAAATGTATCATTTATCTGCTAAGCATTTTAAAAGATATACCAGTGCCCTTTCTCTATATACCACATGCCTCAAAGACATGGCAAAAACTTCGTGTTCACCAATAGCAATTACCGTAGTAATTCTTGATTCTGCTATTTTATTTACACTACCTGTTGGTGGATTTATGTATTTACACGGGCTACTTCCACTTGGCAGTTATTTGTTGTTTATTCTATTGTCAATGTGCTTTTTCAGTGCATTTTTTAATCTCATCAATATACGGATGGGTATTATGGAATTAAAAAGTGGGCTTACACATGTAAAAGAAATACTGAGTTTTAAACCCCTTTCAAGTGGAACCATTTCACTACCATCAAAGAATTGTCACAGCATAGAATTCCATAATGTATCCTTTTCATATAACGACAATCCTACACTCACCAATATAAATCTGATTATTCCCAAAGGAAAACTTACAGCATTTGTGGGAGCATCTGGAGCCGGAAAAACCACAGCAGCTCAACTTATTGGGAGATATTGGAATGTAAACACAGGGGAAATACTAATTGATGGTATCAATATTAATAATATCACTACCGAATCATTGATGGATATGACATCCTTTGTTTTCCAGGATACTTTTATGATGGATGACACACTCTTGGAAAATATATCGATGGGAAGTAAGTGTCCCTATGAAAAGGTTATAGAAGCTTCTAAGGCAGCTCAGATTCACGATTTTATACAAAGTCTACCTAATAAATATGAAACACCCCTAGGAGATTTAGGTATTAAGCTTTCCGGGGGTCAAAAACAACGTATTGCAATAGCACGGGCAATTCTTAAGGATTCCCCTATAGTTATTTTTGATGAAGCCACATCCTTTTCTGATATTGAAAATGAACATAAAATTCAGCTAGCATTACAAAATCTATTAAAAAATAAAACAACAATAATGATTGCACATCGTCTACATACCATAATAGATGCTGATAACATAGTAGTTTTTGATGAAGGAAAAATAGTGGAACAAGGGAAACACCAAGAATTAGTAAAAGCCCGTGGAGTTTACGAAAAAATGTGGAATACTTATATAAATTCACCTATAAAGGAGGCCTCTTAAATGTTTAAAACGATAAGCAGCTTGCTTAAAGACAATAAAAAACAACTCTACCTTCCTATTTTCATGACCATAATTGATGCCATTGGCAGCATGGCTTTATACTGCGTTCTATACTTAACAGTAATTGATTTACTTAATACTAGCTTAACAAAATCAAAAATAACAACCTATACTATTATTTGTCTTACAAGTGTACTTTACAGAATTTTAGTCTATAGGAAGGGGTATCTACTTTGCTTCCTTAGAGGCTTTGATGTAGCCCATGATGTACGTGTTGATCTTGGAGAGCATATATGCAGTTTGAGTCTTGGATATTTCAATAAAAATAGTGTAGGTTACCTTATGAATACCCTCTCCAATGATGTATCCAGCTTTGAAGGAATACTTTCACATGCTCTACCTTTTTGTATAAAAACAGCCACTTTGACTATTTTGATTTTGATAAGTACTTTTTTTATTAATTGGAAACTGGCTCTAGTACAATTGGCCGTCATTTTATTATCATTTCCCATACTTCACTGGAGTAATTATCTAGTTGAGAGATATGGTACAGAAAAACGCAATCTAAACTCTCGTATGGTTTCCGTTGTGGCAGAATATATAAATGGCTTTAAGGTTTTTAAATCTCATAATATGACAAATATACATTTTACTCGTATGCTTAATGCCTTGGAAAACACAAGAAAATTAAGCATAAAAACAGAATATAAGATGGCAATTCCAAATACCATGTATTCCATTATAGTAAGTTTTTTAACTCCACTTATTTTATTACTCGGGAGCTATATGCTTTCTTTAAATATTTTTTCTATTGATTCCTTTATAGCATTTATGATTATGAGCTTAGCTTTAACTGCACTTCTTGTATCCTTTGAACACTATTACATCATGTTAAATGATCTAAAGCTGGCTTCTAATAATTTGCAAAGGACTTTCGGTTTTAAAGCTCTTCCATATAAAGAAAACAGCTTTGAGCCTACTAACTTTGATGTTTCCTTTGAAAATGTTGATTTTGCCTATGAAACTGGAAAGCAAGTTTTATATAACATCAGTTTTTCAGCAAAAAATGGCAGTACTAACGCTTTGATAGGTCCTTCGGGAGCAGGCAAATCCACTATTGCAAGTTTAATTGCTCGTTTTTGGGATCCTACAAAGGGTACCATTAGAATTGGAGGCAAGGATATTAAAGACCTCAACCCAGATTCTCTTCTTCGTTATATAAGTGAGGTATTTCAAGAAAATGTATTACTAAGGGATACCATATTTAATAACATCAAAATTGGCCGTGCTGATGCATCCTTTGACGATGTTATAAAAGCAGCAAAGACTGCAAATTGCCATGGGTTTATTAAAAAGCTACCAAGGGGCTATGATACCATTTTATCCCCGGGAGGTTCTTCCCTTTCTGGTGGAGAAAAACAGCGTATAGCCATTGCCCGGGCAATTCTCAAAAACGCACCTATTCTACTTCTAGATGAATCAACGGCTTCACTTGACCCTGATAATGAATTGAAAATTAACAATGCACTGGATAAGCTGATGAAGGGAAAAACAGTTTTTGTTATTGCCCATAGACTAAACACAATTCAAAAAGCTGATCAGATAATCGTGCTAAATGCTGGTACTATTGAAGAATTAGGGAATCACAGTGATTTGATGCTTCAAAAAGGGCATTACTATAGAATGGTTAAGGAACAAGAATGTGCAAAAAAATGGGTTGTCTAAATATTAAATTAATCAAAAATGGAGTGAATAATGATATGAAAAATAATAAAAATAGTAGAATCCAATTAATGACTGAAGGTAATGTAACAAAAGCTTTATTTAAGCTTGGAATCCCAATGGTGGTTAGTATGCTTGTTATAGCCCTTTACAATGTTGTAGATACCTATTTTGTTTCAGGACTTGGCACAAGTCAAGTGGCGGCGGTTGCAGTAGCATTTCCTATTTCCCTAATTTTTTCTGGCATTGGACTGACATTTGGTACTGGTGGTGGCTCTTATATCTCAAGATTACTTGGTGCAAAGGAAAATAAAAAAGCAAACGAAGTAGCCTCTACTGCTTTATTTAGCGCATTGATTATAGGTGTAATTATAGTATTACTTATATTGGTCTTTTTAAATCCCGTACTACAATTTATGGGGGCTACTGAAACAATTTTGCCTTACGCTAGAAATTATGCAATAGTCTTTATTATTAGCATGCTCTTTAGTACGATAAATGTTTCTACTGGTAATTTAGTAGTGGCACAGGGTGCTTCAAACATTACTTTGTCCGCTATGATTAGCGGATCAGTTTTAAATATGATTTTAGACCCTATATGTATCTATTCATTCAATCTAGGCATCCGCGGTGCAGCTATAGCAACCTTGATTTCTCAAGTAGTTACCACACTAATATATTTATGGTTTTTTTCTAGTAAAAAAAGTTATATTAGGATCGGGCTATCAAATTTCAAGCCTAGTAAGACTACTTATTCTCAAATTATAAAGATCGGTATATCAATGCTTCTATTACAATTACTTTGCAGTTTATCAATGAGTTTTATTGCAAAAGCAGCTAGTGACTACGGAGACGAAGCAGTAGCAGGGATTGGAATTGTTCTACGAATTATAACCCTTGGAACTAATGTAGTCTTTGGTTTTATGAAAGGCCTTCAACCAATGGCAGGTTTTAACTACGGTGCAAAAAACTATGGAAGATTAAGGGAAGCAACTCAGATTAGTATGAAATTGACCACACTTTTTTGTATCGCATGGACAATTATTACCTTTATTTTTGCCAACCCTGTGATCTCTTTATTTAGTTCAGATCCAAAGGTAATACAAATTGGTGAAAAAGCATTAAGGGCAAATACTATTATGTTCTTTACGTTTGGTTTTCAGTTTACTTACTCCACTTTATATTTGTCATTAGGTAGAGCCATATCGGGAGGGCTTTTAAATATTGGTCGCCAGGGAATATTTTTCATACCAGTGATCCTAACTCTCCCCTCCATATTTGGTTTAAATGGAGTTATATATTCCCAAGCAGTGGCGGATTTTCTAACGACCTTTGTTACAATTTTCTTTGCATTTAAATTCCAAAAAGAGCTTAATCATCTCACAGAAGGAAATAATATCTATAACTAATAGTTTGTGGTAATATCAACAAAACTCAAACAAATATTTTTAAAGGGACTATCCTAAAAAATAGCCCCTTTTTTCACTATTTATTTAGGCAATTCATTAAAGTCAGTATCTATATAGCCTTTTACCACAGCCACACTAGAATCTCCATACCTTTTCCCAAAGTCCTCCATTCCTTTGTCTATCATATTTATAGCCCTTTCACCTAGTTCTTCAATAAGCACTTCAGTTGTGGTTTTATAAATGTGTCCACAATGATATTCCCATGGCATGATAGCATTTTTACCTGGACGAATTAACTTTTTATAAATGAAGCTGGCCATTTTTCTACCCTTTAACTGTGCATCATGAAAAACAAAATCACAATGTGTACCATCATTCGGTTGGGTTGCATTAACGTCAATACACAAATCTTTATTGAAACCCTTAACTACAGCTTTATCAACCTCCATACAAAAATATCGTCCATAGGCCATCAAATCATTATCCTCCCAAGCGGAATGCCATGAACATTTAAAGACATGTATAGCCGCATGGGGGCTTCTCTCCACTAATTTTTGTTTCATCTCTTCCTTTGGCATTTTTAACTCTACATATGCCATATAATTATCCATAGTTAATTCATCACCATTTGCCTTGGCTCTTAAGGCCATTCTTCTACCTCGCTGCATGCCATATCTAATGACTGCCTTACGCATAATAGTCCCCCCGGATTCTTCCCCTATTGCCTCAATAACAGCCTTAGAAATCCATGCAAATAGTAACGCATGATGAGTTGGTGTAAATCTCTCTACCATATTTACCCCCTTATATTAATCTTATTATATACCCAAAACGGAACTCCACCCTCCTACAAAAAATTTAGTGATTGTATCTAGGTATTCAAAAGCTTCTGCTTCAGACATATCTTGTCTGACTATTTCATAAATAGCTGAATAGTGAATATGGGACAGGATGTGAAGTTCCTTCCTTGAGATATCCTTTACATCGGTTCCCTGATTTTTAAGCTGTGCAAAATACTGAAGTCCATGTTCAACACTATTGCTCACGATTTCATCTACATAATTGGCATGGCTTGTGCCTTCAGCACACATTAAAATCAATTTAAATTCATCTAAATATTTATACATATAGCTAATATGTGCCTTCATATTAGAATCGGAAATTGCCCATAGGGATTGTCTATCTACTTCTCCCCTTTTTAATAGATCATTATATTGATTCATCATATTTACTTGCATATTGCTAGACTCCTTCAGAGCCGGAGAAACTAAGGTCTCGAATAAATGGTTTTTATCGGAAAAATGAGCATAAAAAGCTCCAGTTGTTACACCTGCCATTTTAGTGATATTTCTTAAAGAAGCATCCTTGTATCCCTTTTCTAAAAATTCCTTTTTAGCACATTTTAATATCTTGTCCTTGGAATTTATTCTTTCTATAGCCACTATATATCCTCCTTCCCCCTTTGATAACACTGTTATTATACTTCGTCTATTTCCCCATGTCAACTAGATATTGGTATTTATTATCATCCTAATGGCAGTAATATTCTAGATTACTCTACACTTTCAACTCCCCATGAATTGTTTATGTCAAATAGCCTAAACTGTTTGTGATATTACCTAAACGCTAGGAGAGTTTCTATTGAAAACTATAACACATAATATCTAAAGCTTTTCTTTGGCAGACAAATAAAATGCTCGGAAAGTCTAGTGGGATATAAATTACATGGTTGCTTTTCTGAAGTATTTAAACGTTACACAGGACTTACACCTAATGAATTCAGAAAAAATGTTCTTTAATTTTTGTTATTAATATATAATAAGATTATATAAACTTTGAAATTTTTATACAAAGGAGAGGAGTTTTATATGATGGAAAAACTGACTTTTGTAATGGAGAATTATCTTGAGGCTATATACGAACTTTCAAATAAAGGTGATAGCGGTGCTAGGCTATCTGATATTGCTAAGCGTCTTGGAGTTACAAAAGCAAGTGCAAATAGTGCAATGTCAACATTAGCTCAAAAAGGATTAATTTCAAACGAAAAATATAAGGAAATTTTTCTTACTCCAAAGGGAAAAATATTATCGGAACAAACCTCCCATAAGCATCATGTTATCCGTCATTTTTTTGTTGAGGTTCTAAAGGTTGACCTTAAAATTGCCGATGGGGATGCGTGCGCTATTGAACATGTTATTAGTAATGAAGCCGTTCTGGCTATGGAGGACTATCTTTCAAATCAGATAATCCCTGATTAGGGTTTAAATATGTATATTTATTAGCAAGATATATTTGACTATAGCTATTGTCATGCCTTAAATTTCTTGGGATTAGAATAGGGATGCTTGAGAATGACGCAGATACATATTCTGAAATAACCCCAGAGCAGGTTTTTTCAACAATATTATATAAAAAACCTGCTGCTTGATAAATTATTATGATTCTATGCACTTTCTATAATAGTAGTAATTGTATTATCGATTTTATTTCTAGTTTCCCTAAGATTATTTGCTTCTAATTTAAGCTTTTTTAAAATATTTTTAACTTCGTTATTTATATTACTAATCTTAGTCTGGGCCCTGCATATTTTTGATTGTACCGCCCAATCCACAAAAAAACCATCGAAAAAATAATCTGCAAAACCCAAGAAGGAATCTAATTGCAAATCGATATCAATAGATGTGTCAACATCCTTCAATTCCCTAGCAAAATTACCTATCCACTTTTGCATATCTGTAATGTGACCTTGAGCCTTACTCATCTTTTCCCTTTTTGCCATAGTTGCTATTAATCCTCCCCCTAACATATCTCACGTCCCCCAATTTTCTGCTGATTGCAAAGCATCCATTGCATGGTTAATATATGTTAATGTATGATTACCCGCATTAATCGCTTCATTTATCTCTTTGAGCTGGCTACTAATCATTTTGTCCTTTTCAATAAGCTCTTCGATGTCATTCCATTTATTAGGCATATATGCCAAAATGAAGTTTCTTTTCTTTTTTAATAAAACCTCATAGTCTTCCTTTGCATGACCTAATAAATTATATTTCTCCATAAGTTTATTTAAGGTAATTTTACACTCTTGAAGTTGAGAAAACACGCTATCACACTTGAGCTTCGCGGTCAATGCTTCGTGTTTTTCTTTATCTAATTTTTCAGCTTTATCATTAAGTATTGTATGAAGAAAATTGGTAAAATTCATTTTACCTAGTTTTTCCACGTCACGTTCTTCTTTCTCTAATATCTTCTTTAATTCTTGCCACTGTTTCTCTAATCGACTACAATCTTGTCTTGTACTATTTATAAGTTTTTCATAACGATTTGCCTCACTTATATTTTCTATGCATTCATATAATTTATCATTTAATTCTTTTCTTTGTTCATCCTGATAATTCATAAACAGCACCCCTCTTTTAGGTCAATTATATTCATATATTACCATATCAATATAATAAAATTCAATCATAGCTATTAAGCGTTGTCAAAATTTGACTTTAAATAATTAACCCTATTTTCACTTCACTTTCCAAAGACAAATTACAAGTGCCGCCTTAAATTTTTATTTTGAAGCAGTCTTATTTTTTTTCATGGCATAAAAATGAAAATCACACATATGGTCCCCGTAGCCAAGAGCGTATTTTCTTTCAAAGTGCATTTTGGGACTTACATTTGTAAAATTTATTTCATCATTATTACAAAATAAAGCACATAATTCATGACAATCATATCGTTTGAAAGCATCATTCCAAAGGCATCCTTTTATATTGTATTCAAAGTTACTTTTGTTATTTTCTACCCATTCAACATCCCAACTATCTCCCTTTAGACCCATGGTAAACATCTTTCTAAAAAGAGAAAAGAAAAAGGGCAGCTTTCCCATTCGTTCATATACTTTTCTTGAATTTTTTTTAGTATTATCCGAAATCATTTTTTTCATATGCTCAAATGCCTCTTCCCTGCTCATTTGAATCTGAAGAACACGATAAAGAGCAATGGCGGGAAAAATGCTTTTAAAAAGATTCCCTCTTCGGTTTTTACTTTCCTCCATACAGTTTTCCTTTAATTTGGTCAATTGATCATCTGTATTTTCACATATAAATTTAGCAATTTTTTCATCGAAATTATTGATGATATAATTTTCCATATATTTTACCATAGCAACATACCCCCCTCAAAGAATTATTGATCTTCTCAAAATTACAATGTCGAATTTCTGACATAATAGCCTCTACCCATCATGTTAGAAACTACAATAACAGCGTTATCATAACAATGTTATTATAGCATAATTTACCATAGACTACAATGAAAATGATACCTTTTATCAATAACTAAAGGTGATTTCATAATTTAATTCTTTATTCACAATGGTATTGTATAAAAAGACTGGATAAGTCACTCTAGAGATTCTCGTCAAAGCTTCAATATATAAATATGGAAATTTTAGATTATCATAAACAACTAAGAATTTTTAAAAAAGATATATTAATAATTTTGAGCTATTTTATTAGCAAATACTTGAGGAAATTGCATAATTCTAACTTGGCACAATTGCACAATAAATGGGGTATGCCTCTAGGGGATTTAAGACTATATGTAGTAGTAAATTTTTGAGGATTGTAATTATGCAATTTGCTCACTTGACAAAACAGAATAAAAGTTTTAAAATAACGTTGTTATCTTAAAATGTTGGGAGGTGTATCTTGAGACCAGTCAACGAAGAACTAAAATCAGAAATATTAAATATTAGCAAGAAAGAGTTTTTAGATCATGGATATAATAAAACCACTGTACGAAGTATTGCTACATCCTTAGGCTGTACTACAGGAGCAATTTATCGTTATTACAAGGATAAATCTGCAATATTTGATGCTCTGGTAAAAGAACCCTGTGAAATACTATTAAAACGATTTAGAGAAACTTCACTAAATATTTCATCATATTCAGAGGATGTTCAAGTAAAAAGTGTTCCTGAGATGTCTGCCGATGAATTTGATTGGATGGTAGATTATATTTATGACAATTATGATGTATTTCGATTGATTTGCTGTGCTTCAGAGGGAACCAAATATGAAAATTATATTGAACTTCTAATTGAGATTGAAGAAGAATCCACAAATCGCTTTATTACAACATTAAAAGAAAGTGGAATGCTCAAAAGTAATATTGATCCTTTAATGTCACATATTTTAGCTAATACTCTTTTTTCAGGAATTTTTGAAACCGTTAGGCATAATCTACCACGAAATATTGCCATGGAGCATATGCACACCTTGCAACAATTTTTTTGGGGTGGATGGGTCAGATTATTAGGGATTTAATAAATCCCTCAGGCTGCCTAAAACCCGAATTTCTTCGTTGTTGCTGAAACCAAGAACCCTTACGTATGTCTGTATACGCTACGACCTCTCGGTTTCAGCACGCCTCGAACTTCAAATTTTAGGCGGCCTGACATCTTGTTGACTTTGTCAACAATCTGAGGGATTTAATAAATCCCTTTTTTCAGAAATATGAGTTAGACTTATCTAATCATATATGCAAATTTGTAAGGAAGATTTCACCAATCAGCAGTACAACATAGTTCTTGGAGAGGGACTCTAAAAACTACTACTTTTATATCATACGAGGAGAAAATTATGTTAAATCAATCTGTAAAAAACAATAAGCTTCAAGGAAAAGATCTCATTTTTGTGGGTATTTTCACTGCAATATTTTTAGCAATTACCATTATAGTATCAGGATGTGCTTTTTTACCAATTCTTCAAATTATGGTATCCCCAATTTGTGCATTGCTATATGCACCTGTCTATTTGCTGTATTTGGCTAAGGTAGGTAAACCTCTTGCAATTACAATCTTAGGGGTTATTTGCTCTGCATTTGTTGGCCTCTTAGTATATGGTAATGTTTTTTGTTTCCTAGTGAATATGATGATCTTTATTGTCGCAGAATTGATTGCAAAAGCCGGTGGCTATAAAAGCTTCAAGCTAAATGCAATCAGCTATTTTGTAGTATCTTTTTGGACTATGGGTGAGAGTGGTTCTTTCTGGTTCTTTAAAGATTTTGCAGCAGAGCTTTCTTTAAATGGTGGATATACACAAGAATGGGTTGAGGGTGTTTCTAGGTTATCAACACCATTATCCTTTGTAATCGTATTAGCTGCCATCGCTGTGGCCGCTATAATCAGCATTGTATTTGCAAGGAGAATGTTTAAAAAACATTTCAAGAAGGCAGGGATTATCTAAGATGAAACTGATGTTTTCCATGAATCCAATAACAAAAATCATCTTAATACTTTTAGTTAATATTTTGCTATTTAGTTACGGAGACGCAGTTTATGTTACTATTACTACTTGGTATGCAATTTTTTTGATATTTCTATTAGGAAAACATGGTACAGCATATAAGACAGGAATGGCATATCTTACATATTCATTGGTAAATTATTTTATAAGCTTTGCTCCCAAAGCAGTGGTATCTGCTTGGGGGCTTGTAATATACCCCCTATTGCTTTTTATGCCATTGTTTATTTATGGGATACTAACATTTACAACTACACAGATTAGTGATTTACAAGCTGCATTACAAAAGCTTAAAGTCCCCAACAAATTCATATTGATTTTGCTAGTCATATTTCGTTTTTTACCCTCGCTAAACAGTGAAGTGAGAAATATTAAAGCAGCTATGAAACTTAAAGGCGTAAGTAAAAATCCCATAAAATTGGTGGAACACATCTATGTACCTCTTTTGTTCAATTGTATTAAAATTGGCGATGAATTGAGTGCATCTGCCTATACAAGAGGAATGGGGTTATATCCACAGGCAACTCCATTAAAAAAATCTAAATTTGGTTTGCTTGATATTATCAGCTTATGTATGATAGTAACACTTATTTGCATGAGAAGGGGGTTAATAGCTTTATGATACGGTTTAGACATGTAAATTTTTCTTACCATAGCCCAGACGAAGAATCCAAAGAACTAATTTTAAAGGATATTAATATTTCTATTGAAAAAGGGGAATGTGTGTTATTTACAGGAGCTTCAGGTTGCGGAAAGTCAACACTTTTGCAGTTAATCAATGGTATCATCCCTGAATTTACAAATGGAACTGTGGATGGAGATATCCTATTACAAAATCGGAGAGCAGATACCTTAAGTATTGCTGAAAGGTCGATGCTTGTCGGTTCGGTTTTCCAAAATCCAAAATCTCAATTTTTTCATCTAAATACTTCCGATGAAATATGTTTTGGTGCTGCAAATCATAGAGTTCCTATAGAAAAAATTAAGGACAGATTTAATGACACAGTAGCACTATTCTCTATAGAAGATTTGATGAACAGAAACATTTTACAGCTATCTGGTGGAGAAAAACAGCAGATAGCATGTGCTTCTGTGACCATGAGCCAACCATCTATTTATTTGCTAGACGAACCTAGTTCTAATTTGGACCCAGAAAGCATAAAAAAATTAAAAACCATTTTACTTGAATTAAAAAAACTTGGAAATACCATCTTAATTGCAGAACATAGATTATATTATGCATTAGAGGTATGTGACCGAGTAATTTATATGCAAAAAGGACGGATAGTATTTGATCAAGGAAAAGAAGAATTTATGAATCAATGTGATCAAAAAGCACATGGGCTTAGGAGCTTTTATGCCAATTCTATTGACAAACTTTGGAAAGGTTGTTATGAAGAAGTGGAAGGAAAAATAGAAGATAGCATTTGTATCAACGAAATGCTTGTTACCTATCCCAATAAAGTAGCGGTTGATATTACAGATTTAGAACTACCTAAACATAAGGTAGTGGCAATTGTAGGAGGTAATGGAGCGGGCAAATCAAGTTTTGTTCGTGCCCTTGTAGGTATTGATAAAACAAAGCACTTTATATTAAATGGCAAAAAAGCTAAAAGGAAGGACTGCATAAAGCAAAGCTATATGGTTATGCAGGATGTAAATTGTCAATTATATTCAGAGTCTGTATTGGACGAATTAGTTGATTTAACAGAGGAAACTGATGAGGAAATTGCAAAGGCAAAGGAAATACTCACCAAGCTTCACCTTATTGACTTTGTAGAAAGTCATCCTTTGGCATTGTCCGGGGGACAAAAACAAAGATTGGCAATTGCCTGTGCATTGTTTTTAGATAAAAAAATATTGGTATTTGATGAACCAACAAGTGGATTAGATTATAAAAATATGCTGAATGTATCCTTAATTCTGAAAGATTTAAAGGAAAAAGTGGATTGCTTAATAGTTATTACCCACGATATAGAATTAATTGAACAATGTGCTGACTATATTTTAGAAATCCATCAAGGACGAGTGAAAAGACAACTAATAAAAAACGAGGAGGAAATTAAATGGAAACAAAAAATCCCCTACTCCGCTTATGGGAATTAGGAAAAGATGAGCATAAAAAACTAAAATCAGCTACGGTACTGGCCATTTTCGGTGTGATTTTTGGAATTGTTCCCTTTTTTTGTGCCGCAAAAGTGATAGTCGCCTTATTGAATGATCAAAAAGACTTTGGATTTTATGTTTTATGGTGCTTTATTGCCCTTGGCGGTTATGTTTTACGCACCCTACTCTATAATATGGCCCTTGCTTTTTCACACAAAGGCACCTTTAGAATTTTAAAACATATTAGACAAATGGTTTTAGAAAAGCTTCCAAAGCTGCCTTTGGGATCTGTTATGGAGGTCTCCAGCGGTAAAATGAAACAGGTGATTGTAGACCAAATTGAAGGAATGGAGGTTACACTCGCCCACCTCATACCTGAAATGACCGCTAACATCATCGCACCTATTTTAGTAATTATTTATCTCCTTATTTTAGATTGGAGATTAGCACTTTTATCACTGGTATCTATCCCCCTTGGTATGGTTTTTATGATGCTAATTATGCGTGATTATGCAAAGGACTATGAGCAATCGGTTAAAACCACACAGGATATGAATGAAACCATAGTTGAGTATATTGCAGGTATTGAAGTAATCAAAGCCTATAACCAAGGTAAAAATTCTTATGCAAAATTTAAGGAAAGAGTGATGGCCAACGCTTTCTATTATTACGATTGGATGAAACGAAGCCAGTTTGGAATGTCCCTTACTTATTCCATTGCCCCAACCACACTTATCACTATTTTACCCTTTGGCTTTTTATTTTATGTAAGGGGTAGCTTACCGGTGGATAGCTTTATTACCATTATTATATTGTCGATGAGTATAGTTGCTCCCTTACTAGCCGCTATGGGATTTATAGATAATTTAGCAAAGGTTGGGACTACTGTTGGTTGTGTTGATGAGCTTTTGAATGCCAAGGAGCAAGACCACGGAACAGACGAAGTAAATTTAAAAAACAGAGATATTTTATTATCCAATGTTTCCTTTGGATATAGCGAGAATAAAGAGGTTTTACATGATATTACCCTTTCTATTCCAAGCAAAACCGTAACGGCTCTAGTGGGTCCCTCTGGCAGTGGAAAATCCACAGTAGCAAAGCTGATTGCAGGTTTTTGGGATGTAAATGGTGGTCAAATTTCAATCGGTGGGCAAGATGTAAAAAACATCCCCTTAACACAGCTTTATGATGAGGTGGCATTTGTTTCACAGGATAACTTTCTTTTTGACGATACCGTAATAAACAATATTAGAATGGGCAATACAAAAGCCACCGATGAAGAAGTAATGAATGTGGCAAAACAGGCAGGCTGTGATGATTTTATTAGGGCATTACAAAATGGCTATCAAACAAAGGTCGGCGGCGGTGGTGCGCATTTATCAGGTGGAGAAAAACAAAGAATTTCCATTGCTCGTGCCATGCTGAAAAATGCTCCTATTGTGGTGCTTGATGAAGCTACTGCATATATCGACCCTGAAAATGAAACAATCATTCAAAAAGCTGTTGCAAAATTAGTCACAGGAAAAACACTTATCTTGATAGCACATCGCCTATCTACCATTGTGGGTGCAGACAAAATTGTGGTTGTTAATAATGGCATGATTGAGTGTGAGGGTTCCCACAATGACTTGCTTCAAAAAAGTAAACTATACAAGGATATGTGGACAGCACACATGGGTATGAGAGAGGAGGCCCTTGCATGATAGAGACATTAAAAAAAATATGGAGCTTTGCAGGAGAAGAAAAATCAAATATAAACAAATCGGTAATCCTTAATTTTATATATGCTATTTTTTCTATGGGGGAAATCGCCGCAATCTATCTCATTCTATCCAAGGTTTTAGAAGAAAACAAAAATCTTAAAAATGCTTGGTACGCTTTAGGTTTACTACTGATTAGTATTTTGGGGAAAGCTAGCATGAAGTATTTCTCACAGCTTCAACAAACCCACGCAGGCTTTTTTATGGCAGCAAACAAACGAATGCAAATTGCCGACAAGCTAAAGCGTGTTCCAATGGGTTATTTCAATGATAATAGCTTAGGTGAAATCACAGGAGTTACAACTACTGTTTTAGAGATATTGGAACTTCAGGCCTCTATTGTCTTAGTAAATGTTCTCGGTGGTTTTATAAATGCCTTCGTCTTCTCCATTGTGATTATTGCATTCGATTGGAAAATAGGCCTTCTTATCGCTTTGGGTACATTGATTTATCTATTGATTTCTTCGGCTATGGAAAAAAAATCTGCAATCATTGCCCCCCACAGACAAAAATCTCAAGCAGTGATGGTATCTGCTATATTAGAATATCTTCAAGGTATGAGTGTGGTAAAATCCTTTAATCTGACAGGAAAAGGCGATAAAACCCTACGTGATGCTTTGGAGTATAACTGTGAAAGCAATTTAAAAATAGAGAAACTATTTACTCCTTACATTATACTACAAGGTTTATCATTACAAATTTTCAGTGTTGCTATCATTCTTTTCAGTGTTAAATTCTACTTAAATGGATCAATGGTGTTATTAGACACATTGATGATGATCATCATCTCATTTTTAGTGTTCTCACATATCCAATCAGCAGGTAGTAGTATTTCTCTTTTAAGAATTGTAAGCAGTGCCATGGATGAGGCAAATCAAACCGATAAGATTCCTGAAATTGATGAAAATGGAAAACATATTACACCAAATGATTATAATATCCAGTTCAAAAATGTAGATTTTTCTTACGAAAATAAAAAAATTCTCAAAAATGTTAGTTTTACTATTCCAGAAAAAACAACTACAGCCATTGTTGGTCCATCCGGTTCGGGCAAAACCACCCTTTGCAATTTAATCGCACGATTTTGGGATGTGGACAGCGGTAGTGTATCCATTGGTGGTGAAAACATCAAGGCCTACAGCTTGGAATCCCTTATGGACCAAATCAGTATGGTATTTCAGAAAGTATATCTTTTTGCTGATACCATTGAAAATAATATTAAATTTGGCAGACCCTCAGCTAATCACGAGGAAGTAGTCGCAGCTGCAAAAAAAGCTTGTTGTCATGATTTTATTATGGCATTACCAAATGGTTATGATACTGTTATTGGGGAAGGTGGAGATACTCTTTCCGGTGGCGAGAAACAGAGGTTATCTATTGCTAGGGCTTTGTTAAAGGATGCACCTATTGTTATCTTAGACGAGGCAACCGCCAATGTTGACCCTGAAAATGAGGATAAACTGCAAATAGCTATTGAAGCCTTAACACAGAACAAAACGATTATTATGATTGCACATAGATTAAAAACCGTTAGAAATGCAAATCAAATTCTTGTTGTGGACGACGGAAGCATTGTACAAAAAGGAACCCACGATGCTTTGATGAAGGAAGATGGTATTTACAGCAGCTTTATTTCCACAAGAAAACAAGCAGTAGGTTGGAAATTATAATTAGCAAAGAAATATTAAAATGAAAAATTATGAAGGATTATCAAGGTTATGTTAGCTGTATGCTCTATTAAGGCAGGTATTAAATATAAATAAGCAGCGATAAAGCATTCCAATGAAGTATCACAAAACTCAAAAAGAAAAAGGGTCAGACCAGCCAGTAATAGTCAAGAGTTTTTACTAGCTGATCTGCCCCCTTATATATTGTAGTAGGTTTATGATATAAAGATACTATGCTTTTATTAATTGTCTGTTTTCTTCAATTACCTGTTTATACGCCTTTGTTTCTACAAATATTTCATCCTTTAATGGATTGAGTTTGTTTTTACGAATCCTATTAAACTGATAAACAGCTAATGCAACATTTGCAATTAAGGCTATAAAACTTACAATAAAAAACGCCGTCGGGTTATGGGTAGTAGCCACAGGAGATATCCTATCTGCAAATGATGGAACAGTCATTACAAACATAATCCACAATGCAAGGGTGTTAGCACGGTGCTGTAACCAAGCTCCCCTTTTAATAAAGAATGCAGGTATAGTACAAGAAAGCAACAATGCCAAGCCACAATAAAATGAATGATCTGCTATACAATTGTAGGTATATGCAAAGTTCCATAAATCATAGGCTATAATCCAAGCCCAGATCATGTCAGGCCAAATCATATCCTTTGTCTTATCCTTAGAAATAAAGATACCAAGCCAACCACAAATAGTAATTATGTTAAGTAGTCCTGCTATACCATTCATAATATTCCAAGTTCCTGACATCACCCAAAGATTATCTATATATGCTCCATTCCATGCTCCGTATGTAAAGCATTCAAAGTCACGAATAGCCGCCTCCAGTATATTGAGTGCTAATATAAGAGGTGGAAAGCATAACGCCCACTTCTTTTTAGCAAGGGAAGGAATATATCGGATAGCCATAAATCCAAGACACCCCGCAAGAGCTGAATAGGTTTTTACCCAGTTAAACCATGTACCAGTACCATATTCATTTCCTAAAGCCGCAGTCTTAGGCCATACAAAGATAGTCAACCCTATAGGAAGGATAAGAAAAAGTGACAATCCTCCCCATTTTGTAGATCGACCAAACTCATTAAAAGCCATTAAAGCAAAAACGATGAAAAGCCATATACCCCAGCTAGTAAAATTTGTTGCTTCATACAAAATTCCCATACAATTCTACCTCCTAAATATTAAAAATCATTAGTCAATTATGTAACCGTACTTCCATATTTTATTTAGTCTAATAAGCATTCTACATCCTAAAATATATTCAAAAAATAAACCAGTCATCTCACTGGTCATTTTAATTCTCTTCGTAGTTACTTCATCCCTTACATACATTGAGTATGCCCAAGATAAAATGCTTAGAAAACAATCAAAATTCCTTTGCAATCCGACTTGTTTATTTTTTCCATTCGCCCCAAATCCCCTTTTACTTTTCACAAAAGTCTAAGGGGATTTTAAGGTGTATCTATAGAAATTACAATGGATCATTTAAATCTTAGTTTGTAGATTTATTAGCGTACTCTATATAAGTAAGGACTATTTTAACAAGCAATGATTTCCTTAATCATAAATTCTTTTCCAGATAATATTTCACAATCTTTTGTTCCACAGTTTGGACATTTACCACTATTCTTAATGATATTAAAAACTTTATCACATTTCTGACAAATGGCATTGCCAGGTGAAATCTCAATTTCTAATTTTGTCTCTTGCAATAAAGTCCCATAAACTGCCGCCGGATAACAGGATTCAATGTATTTCGGGATCATCGATGAAAGCTCACCAATTTGTAAAACCATTGTATCAATTTTTTTTAATCCATTTTTCTTTGCAAAATTTTCAACAGTTTTAACGACTTCAATTATAACTCCTAATTCATGCAAATGAATACACCTCTACTTGTCAAAATCTTAATCTAAATGAACCTTGTGCTTCTTGTCTTTTATTATTTCAATTTATCAATTTCTCTCGCTGACTTTTTTACCATAAAAAGCTGACTTCACTGATTTTATTGGCTTTTTAATAGCAATTCTCACCTTTCGTTTTAAGGCATGTTTTACGATGGTAGACTTCATATCACTAAATTCTGGACTTGGACTATCATACTTTCTTACCAGTTTTATTGCATCAAACTTACATTTTGTAGTACACACACCGCATCCTACACACATGAATTCATCTGTGACTGTGGCACCACACCCAAGACAACGTTCCGTTTCCTTCTTTATCTGAGCCTCTGTAAGTGTACCACGTAAATCTCTAAAGGTTTCCTTAGATTTTATTTCCTTAGCATGGCTTGCTTTTTGCCTTGGAAGTCGATCATACCCTTCAAGAACAAGATCTCCTTTATCAAATGCACGGTAATCTCGTTTTATACGACCAAGAATTAAACTTTGTCCATTCTGAACAAAACGATGGATCGAAATTGCTCCCTCTTTTCCCATTGCAATGGCATCGATAGCAAACCTTGGCCCACTTAATGCATCTCCCCCTGCAAATACATCGGGTTCACCGGTTTGGTAAGTAACAGGGTCAGCTTTAATTGTCTTGTTAGGATTTAATTCTATATTACTGTTCACAATCAAGTCTCCCCAATCCATTGCTTGACCTACAGAAATCAATACATTGTTTGTCTTGACTATCTTTGTCTCATTTTCATCGTATTTAGGATTAAACCTCTTGTTTTTATCGAAAACAGAAATACATTTTCTAAATTCCACACCTACAACCTGACCATTTTCCACTAAAATTTGTTTTGGTCCCCAGGAATTGTTAATGCTAATGTCTTCTAACAATGCTTCTTCGATTTCTTCCTCAAGGGCAGGCATTTCTTCTCTATTTTCTAAACAATACATCCCTATTTTTGAAGGGCTAATACGTGTAGCTGTTCGGGCAACATCAATGGCAACATTACCTCCACCAATTACAACCACTTCACCCTTCATTTTTAAATCTTCACCTAGATTCACTCTGCGTAAAAATTCTACACCAGTAATTATACCCTTTGCATTTTCACCCTCGATTCCTAGCTTTCTACCTGCTCCAGCACCTATGGCTAGATAGAATGCTTCAAAACCTTTATTTCTCAAGTCATTTAAAGTTACATCTTTGCCTACTTCAACACCTGTCTTAAATTCAACACCTAATTCTCTCAAAATATCGATTTCTGCATTGACTACATCCTTTTCAAGTCTAAAGGCAGGGATTCCCAGTGTGAGCATTCCTCCAAGTACTTTTTGTTTTTCAAATACCGTTACCTTATATCCATCAATAGCTAAATAGTAGGCACAGGAGAGTCCCGAGGGCCCAGCACCAATAATGGCAATCTGCTTCCCATAATCATGCCTTTTTTTAGGTATGTAGCGATTTTTTTCATTCAAATCTTGTTCCGCAATGAATTTCTTGATATCATCGATAGCTATAGGATCATCAATATCGCCTCTAGTACAGGCTGATTCACAATATCTTGGACAGACACGTCCACATATTGCAGGAAATGGATTTTCGTACTTGATAAGCTCAAGTGCCTCAGTATATCTTCCCTGAGAAGCTAACTTAATATAACCCTGGATACCAATATGGGCAGGACATTCTGCTTTACAAGGACTTGAACCAGTATCCACAACAACTTTTCTGTTAATACGATAGTCGGGATTCCATTTATCTGGACCCCACTGTGTATCATGGGGAAGCTCTCTTTTCTTCTCTGGAATAGGTGTTTCTGTACAGATTTTTTGGCCTAATTTCAATGCCCCACTTGGACAATTTTCAACACATTCCCCACATGCAACACATTTATCCCTATCCACCTGTGAAACATAGTTTGAACGCACCATATCAGGATTTTGCCACATATTAGCAATTCTCATGCTAAAACACCCGCATCCACAGCAATTACAAATAGCATGGGTTTTCCCGGGCCCATCTGTATTGGGTATACTATGCATTAACCCATTTTCTTCTGCCTTTTTAATAACTTCAAAGGCCTCTTCACGGGTAATCTCCCTACCTCTACCTGTTTTTATATAATATTCAGCAGCATGACCCATCTGAATACACATATCTTCCTTTAGGTGTCCACAGCCTTCTCCCATGGCTTCCCTCGACGTACGGCAGGCACAATCTGAAACTGAGAAGATAGTATTTTCATTGAGATACTTAGAAACTTCTTCATAGGATGCTATTCTGGTTTCACCATCAATGGCTTGCTCAATAGGAATAACACGCATAGGTCCTGATCCCACAGGAACATTACCTGCAGCCAAAGGCCCTTTTAATTTTCCGTATTCATCAAAGCACCTGCCTAGTTGTGGATACTTTTTGACATTTTCCCTGTTATTGACTATCATTTCCATATGACCCGGAACCCAGAGTTCAATCCAATACTTATTAACCCCATCAATTTCATTGACAAAGGCAGCACCAGCAACTGCTAATTCCCATAAAAGTTTCTCCGTTTCTTCTACAGATTTACCACATAAAGGAGCAACCTCTTTTGCACTCATTCTTTTACGTAATTCAAGACAAAGTCCTGCTTCTGCCATTTCTTCTGTAACAATAGGTTCAAGAATTTTATATTCGGGACGATCTGGAGTAATTTCTTTTTTTGAACCACGTTTTGTCCTACTTATCTTATTTGCAAGATCTAATACCCTTTCCTTCACCATATATAATTTTCCCCCATTCAGAATTTGACTATATTTTTATATTTATTTCCAATTATTAACTTCTGTACGTATCCAATCCGTCCATTCATCAATACCTTCACCTGTTTTAGCAGATATTGGAATAACCTTAATTTTAGGATTTAATTTCTTTACCCGTTCCTTAACCGCTTCTAAATCAAAATCAAAATAATCTATAGCATCCATCTTATTAACTAGGAGAATATCAACAATTGAAAACATCAAGGGATACTTTAAAGGTTTATCATCTCCCTCTGGAACACTTAAAATCATGGCATTTTTCGATGCCCCAGTATCAAATTCTGCTGGACATACTAAATTACCCACATTTTCTAAGATGACAAAGTCAATTTCTTCTGTTCCTAATCCCAATAGTCCCTGTTTCGTCATATCAGCATCAAGATGACACATACCCCCTGTGTGTAGTTGGATTACTTTTGTACCTGTTTGTGCAACGGTATAGGCATCTACATCTGAGTCAATATCCGCTTCTAAAATACCAATCCCCATTTCATCCTTTAAGGCATCAATCGTCCTTAAAACAGTTGTTGTTTTACCAGAACCTGGCGATGACATCAAATTTAATAAAAAGGTCTTCTCCTTCTTCAATTCTTCCCTAAGCAAATCCGCTTGTCGATCGTTATCTTCAAAAACGCTTTGCTTAATCTCAAGAACTTTATACGTATCCATAATATTCCTACCTCCATTTCAGCTTAAATTATTTGCTCAATTAATAAGTTTATATTCTTTGATATGATTTTTTTTCTGCAAGCCCTTTGATTACCTTATAGGCTTTCAGGTCTGTATAAAGTTCACCAAGATAAGGATTCCTCTTTGTTTTAACCACTTTGTAAATCATATACACTAATACTAATATATTTACAACTAATGCTAAAAAGCTAGGTACAAATAGTGCCCCTGTGTTGTAGGATGATGCAACTGAAAAGACACCCTCATCGATAAATGCAGGAAATGTCTGTGCGAACATACACCATATGGCCAAGGTTTGTGCCCGATGTTGTAGCCATGCTCCTTTTCCCAAAGTAAAGGCACAAATAGTTGGTGGTAATAGTAAAGCAAAACCACAATACCAAGCATGACCTGGTAGACAGTTATAGGTATAAGCAAAATTCCATACATCATATGCTATTATCCAAAACCATAGCATATCAGGCCATAGCATATCTTTACTTCCATCCCTATTAGTTTGTTTTTTTATGCAAATCCCAAGCCATCCAGTTATGGTTATGATGTTAAGTATACCTGCCACACCATTCATAAAATTCCAAGAACCACCAATCACATACATGGCTTCATCCACTAAATTCCCTCCACCTGGATACTGCATACCAATTTGAAAATCACGGGTTACTGCCTCCAAGATGTTGATAGCTAGAATAAGTGGTGGAAAACATAATGCCCATTTCTTATCAGATAATCTACATTCATCACCTGTCAATTTATTTTTCCATTTAACATGTCTGATGCACCAAAATCCTATACATCCTGCTGTACATGAATACACCTTTACTAAATGAAACCAGTCTGTATAAGTTGTATCCCTTAATATCGTAAACCATAATATAGAAAGTATTAATGGCAAAACAAAAAAGCAGAAAAATCCAACATATTTCCTTCTACGAGCTATTTCATTAAGCCCAAATAGTGCTATAAAAACAATAAACCAAACCCCCCATACACTTAATACCGATGCTCCCTCGGCATAGTTAAAAACAAACATATTATAACCCCCTATTATAAATATTTAATGCTTTATAAATCGATTGTATAATTTCAGTTACAATCGTATAGCATTCCTAATTAGATTGCTATTCTCTTGTTATTTTTTTATCATTTTTAGTATATTTAAAAAAATTATTGCTGTCAAAAAATTGAAAACGTTGAAATTTCAACGTTTTCTAATTTTCTATTCCAAGTATAGTTTACATATTAAAAACAGAGTAAATCATGTGTAAAATGCCCCATAAGAGAGATTACTATACACGAAAGTGTAAACTATACTTGAAAATAAAAAAGTTGCTTCAATGATTTAAAATCATCGAAGCAACAATTGCCATTAAAAATATTTATCTATTAAATAATTTGAATACCGAATACAGTTCTCCATTGAAACGGTACTCATAATTTCACCGGCTAAATATATATTGTTTTTCCCTTGCATGGATTCCATTTTTTCATAAAATCCTTTTTGCAAAACACTGGTATCTACATAGGGACATTGTTTCCAATGCTTAAACTGATAAAGTCTTGGATCATGAAAGTTTAATTTCAATAGATCACTTTTTATGATTTCTAAGGCTTCTGCTTTAGAGTTTTCTGGATTGGAATAAGCATAACACATCACCAATCCTTCACCATCCCATGAATCCCACCTAGAGTTCCATATCAGTATATGTCCCCTCTTTTTCACAGATAAATTTTCAAGAACACAACCACATCCTTTTGTGGTCTTATCAGCTATGAAAGCATATACATTAAAATCCTGATATTTTATGGAATTTAAAAATTCTTTCATTTCTTCATCGTCCCCATAGACATGGGAAAATTGATTTAATGGGGAGGTTATAACTACTTGATCAAATTCAAGTGCCTCAAAATCCGTATAAACCCATATTTTCTTATGCTTTGACAAAGAAATTTCTGTTACAGTTTGCGTCAACCTAATATCATTGATTTCATGCTTTAAGCAATCAACCAATGATGAAACACCATCTTTCCATGTATAAAATTCAGGTAATCTCATAAAGGACATTAAATTATCATAATTAAGTATTCTAAGAACATAAAGTGCTGGCATAAAATCTATATCTCCAAGCCCATAGCTAGTAAAATAATGAACATATACTGTTTTCAAAACCTTGAACTGATTTATATCACACCACTTTGAGAAAGGAAGCATCAACGAATCCTCTATGTTATGTATATTGACTTTTTCCAATGATTTATATTTCTCTAAAACATCGGGGAGCCTATGGAGTTCTTTGACAAAATCATCTAATGCTTCCTTTGGTATTTGTATAATTTTATTACCATTTATATCATAATTAACACGGGATATTTTAGGCCCGTCAATTTTAATATGAAATGATTTCATAAGTGCTTTTAAACTTTTCTGATAGGGCAAACCAAAAAGAGTACCAAGCTCATAGGACTTACCTTTATACCAAATTGTGTGAAGTTTACCACCTACCCGGTCATCTTTTTCAAAAATAGTAACATTTTTATATCCCTTTTTTTTTAAACGATAGGCCATAACCAGTCCAGAAAGTCCTCCACCAATAATAGCAACCCTACGATCCCTCCTATTCATTTTGATCACCCCTCTCAAGGTGATTAATCAAAGCCAAAATCCAAAGAGGTAATGTATCAAGATCTACATGATTATGGGCTGCTCTTTCAACGATTACTTCAGCAGGTACTCTACCAGCATTACATCCACTAGTTATGACCCTTAACAAATTATAATCTCCTAAAAATTTATTGAGTTCACGTTCAACCTTAGAAAAGGAATTAATTTTTTTATAGGTTCCAATCTTATTGTAAAACTCTTTTACTAAAATCTCGTTAAAATCATCCATATGATTTAAAATAGTATTATTCCCAGGTTCTATGAAATTGTGATTAATATTCATATCCTCTATAATTTCTTTATACCTATTGCCCTTAACAAAACAGGGTAAAAATTCTTTTGTTTTTTCGGTAACTAAATTTTTAATGCTCAAATTTAAAGTCTTTAGCAAATATACAAATCTCAATTCAAAATAGTACCATATATCAATATCCTGTTTTCTATTATATAATTTTACAGCACCCCATTTTGAATATGTGTCATAAAGACTATATTGATATATTTTTCCAATACCATCAAATGTACCCACATAATCTATCCTTTGAATAACTAAATATCCAGGGTAAGCTCCTTGCTGTTTTTCAAAACAGGTTGTTAGTTTCCTATTTTTTTGTTTCCCATGAAAATAAAGTCCTTTATTCCTTGAATATTCTATTCGTTGAGCTTTTTTTGATAGTTTGTGCCTCCTTAAGACATTGTAGATGCCCGACACTCCAATATCGAACCCCTGGGATCTTAGCTCGTAATATATTCTATTTGGCCCATCCATAGGATATTTCTCTACATACATTAGGATTTCATGCTCAATCTCTTTATTGACTTTATTTGGCATTTGAGGTTTTTTAGGCTCTTTAATTTCAAGACCCATCATACCATGCTTTTGATAAGATCTTTTCCAATTATAATATGTAGTTCTAGATATCCCAAATAACTTACATGTATGGGAAACATTCTTTTCTTTCAAAGCATGTTTTAAAATCATATACTTATTGTGTGCATTAAAAGCTTCTGTTTTCATAACAATGCCTCTCTTTATTATCTGTGATATATAAGTTCTCTTCTATAGGGATTCCAGTCAAAACTTTAATTTATACTATGAAAACCCTATATATTTGTTTAGTTTTAATGTGAAACAACTATATTTTTGACCTGTTTTCATATGTTTTCATCAATCGTTTATGATTGCTGATACTGTATAGTAATAACCTGCTGGTGGATTTTCTACCGCGCCTTTATCAGTAACAAATTTTACATTTTTACCAAAATGCCTTGCAGCTATCCATAAATGACACATTGCTATACCCATATCGATTTGATTCATCTTTTTATATACAATAGCTTTTATAAAGTTTGATTTAATACAATAGGCATGGATTTTATTATTGTCTACCTTCAAGAACCAAGGTTGACTATTTGTTGCCGATGGAGCCAGACGAACTGCTTCTATAAGTTTATCTTCTTTATCATCATCTCTAATCTTTTCAATAGTCTTTCTTTTAAACTCAGATATATTTTCTCTATGTAAGCTCTCTGTTGGATTCCCGAAGGCTAAGGCAATCACATATTCTAATTGGAATTTTTTTAATATTTCTTTCTTAGGTTGTGCCATTCCAACCCAACAGCTTCCTAATCCATTAGAGGAAAGAAATAAATCTACTTGTTGAAGTATAAATCCTACATTCGTTAGATACCCTTCCTTATTTTCAGATGATATTAGAATATAGTGGGGAGCCTTAATAGGAAGTATATTTTTAACCACCTCACCCCCAACAATATTCATTTCAATTTTAATATCTTCATATAAGGGTTCCACTTTATCCATATAAGCTGAAATATCCTCAAGGGTATTTTTACCAAGTGGCTCTAGATCATATTTCCTAACAGACTTTCTTTTATATATTATGTCATAAAAATCTTTATTTTGCATTATTCTACCTCCAATCAGTTATAGTTTGTTAAAATATTTTTATGATATTTTACCCCTGTGTATGCTGCAAATATAAGGGAATATCTAAAAATCATTACAAAAACAAAGGAATTTTGTGGCTTAATGAAGGGCTTTATATATAATAATATTGCTAAACCAATTTTCTGTCAATTTAAGTGGGTTTTAAATGATTATCATTTATCTAATTGTACATATTTGTATTGAGATTCAGCCCGTTTCTATCCTTCATTATACCTCTCCTTCAACTTTCCAGTATACCAGAAACAATTATAATCCCCACAAAATAGCAATATATTTACTAATAATGAAAAGCTACCTGATGATTTTACTACAAATCATCAAGCAGCTTTATTTTGTAAACATTCTTAACTGAGCAAATTGCATAATTAATTTCTATAAAAACCATCTACTATAGGGATTTTAAAATTTAAATTTTTCTACTGGTTCTCCTGAAAATAAATTTACTATACTTGCATCGCCACTATCTAGATAAAATACTTCAAGAGTTGGATTATCAGCTGTTTCATAACCTTTTTTCACTAATGGTGCATTATCGATTACCAACTGCTTTTCATCTAAACTATCCGTAAACTTTACGGCACCACTAATACGTGTTATTGTAAAATCCTCTGTGGTAACAACAAATTCTATATATGGATTTTCCACTAGTTGTTTATAGGCATTTTTCTTATTAGATGTTGTAAAATAGAATTTCCCATCCTTAATTAAGTGAACATGTTGTGGTCTTGCATGTGGCCTATTGTTTTGTGCTGTAGCTAATACACCTGACTTGTTTTCAGTTAAAAAATCAATAATCTTTTTCATTATCATTCTCCTCTTCTATTTCTTTATAATGCTCTGTTAAATTCCCAAGCAATTTATGTAACACACCTCTTAACGTCCTAAGTTCTTCTAATTCAAGACCCGTTTTACAAAAAGCTTTTTGTGGGATTTCAATAGCTTCAGATCGCATTTTTAAACCTAATTCTGTTAATTGAATAAATATTGAACGCTCATCATTAGGGTTACGCAACCGCATAATCAACTTTTTTTTCTCCAGTTTTTTTATAACGGGCGTTAATGTATTTGAAGCCAAGTAAAGCTTTTGCCCAAGTTCTTTCATTGTAATGCCATCCTGTTCCCAAAGTACAAGTAGAGTGATGTATTGGGTATAACTTATATCAAAGGCATCTAGTATTGGCTTATATGAACGTATCACCTCTTTTGAGCAGGCATATAATGCAAAACATAATTGCTTCTCAAGTTTTAATGAATCAATATCCATAACACACCTCTTTGAAATCGCATAAGATTAAATCGTATGCGATGTTTATATAAATAATACCATATATATATGTACTTTTCAACATTTTTTTAAAAAAACTTCAATTGATAAAACTTCCGCAAGGGGCCCTTTCCTTTGCCACGCCTTTTATACGACGTTATGATATTTTCTAAAGAGAAGATACCTCTTTTACTGAAATATAATTCACCATGGTGGCTCACCTCTTCATAATATAATATACGTAAAAACCCATAATGTAAAATATATATTATGAATGTTTCTATTTTACATAGACTATACTCAAGCATTCATGCTCCATCTTGAACTCTCATCCTGTAGAGTATATAACTTTTTATACAATCCGTTATTTCCCATCAATTCCTCATGCTTGCCCATTTCCTCAACCTCTCCATCCTTTAGGACAACGATCTTATCAACATTCTCTATAGTTCGCAATTTATGGGCTATAACGATAACAGTCTTTCCTTGAATCAATTTAGAAATTCCTTTCTGAACGAAATTTTCATTTCTAGGATCTAAAGAAGATGTAGCTTCGTCCAAAATGACAATCGGAGCATTTTTAAGTAAAGCTCTTGCAATAGAAATTCTTTGTCTCTCACCACCGGATAGTTTGCTTCCATTTTCTCCTAATAACGAATTATAACCATCGGGCAAATCTTTTATAAAATCCTCACAACCAGCTAATTTTGCCGCTTCTATGATTTCTTGTTCTGTGGCATTTTTATTGCCAATTTTGATATTATTATATACCGTATCATTAAATAAAACGACATCTTGAAACACTATACTAATATACTTCATAAGATGTTCTGGCTTCATTTCTCTTATGTCGTTTTTACCAATAAGAATCTTTCCATGATCTACATCCCAAAACCTAGCAATCAGTTTTATGAGTGTACTCTTTCCACTACCTGATGGTCCCACTATGGCTGTTATTTGATTTTCGCAAAAAGGTATTGTCACATAATTGATTATGCTTTTTTCTTCATAAGCAAAACTCACATCTTCGACATATATATTAAAATCTGAAAGTGGTATTGTTTTTTCTCCGCTAACCCTTGGAATTAACATTAACTCCCTCATCCTTTCGGTAGCAAATCGATAGTACATCAATTCTGCCAAGGATACGATTTGAACCAATATAGGACCATATATTCTAATGGATAACAGACAAAATAGAAGAACAGGAATAATATTGACATGTCCACTAACATATAGCATTATTCCAACAAATATTGTTATTCCTGTACCTAATTGAAGAATTATTTGAGAACCAGAAAAAAAAGCTCCTGTTATTATTTCCCCCTTTAGTTGCATATTTTTCATAGAAGTTAGAATATTATCAATGTGCTTAAAATTATTTTTAGAAGTTCTACATGATTTAATAACTTTAATTCCTTCTATATATTCTTGCACGGCTTCTTCTTGTTCAAGCTTTAACTTGGTTAATACCCTCACCCATTTTTTATGAATTGTTCTACTTGCCCATATAATAAATATAGCGGTTGGTATAGTAATAATTACACAAAGGGCTAACCGCCAATCAATAATTAAAAGGCAAATACTAATAATGATAGTAGATATACATGTGGCGATGACTTGAGGTAAAATGTGACTAAGTACCATTTCAATGGAAGCACAATCCCCCATAATATTTGTTGTAATCTCTGCTAAATCTTTCATATTAAAAAAAGTCATAGGAAGCTTCCGTAAATGCTCAGCAACTCTTATTCTGTAGCTTTCTGCCTCTGAATAAGAAGCAACAAAAGACTTTCGATGTTCATAGATTGTAGCTAAAAACATTAGAATCATTACAAATACTCCTACAAAAAATAATATCCATATCCTATTCCAGCTAATTTCTTTTTCTGATAGTGGCTTTAAAATTTCCACTAACACCTCAATAGAAATAATAATCGGAATCATAACCAGCAGATTTGATATTACACTTGCAAATACAGCTTTTCTTAATTTAGTTTTGCTAATATCAGAAATATACAGTAGTTTTTTAATTTCATCCAATATTTTCACCTCCGATACGCCATAGCTGAGCTTGGCTATATGTTTCCCACATAGAATAATAGTTTTCTTTATTATTAATTAATCCATCATGTGACCCAACTTCCGCAATTTTGCCTTTATCCATAACAATAATTTGATCCGCTTTTTTTATTGTATTTAAGCGATGGGCAATCATAATGACTGTTTTGTTAGAAAGAAGTTCTTCAAAAGACTTTTGAATTAAGTATTCGTTTTCAGCGTCATTAAATGCTGTTGCTTCATCTAATATAATAATAGGTGGATTTTGTAATATAGCCCTTGCTATTGCAATCCTTTGCTTTTCACCACCAGATAAGTGTACATTTTCACTTCCAATGATTGTATTGTATCCTTGTGGAAGATCTGCAATAAAGTCATGGCAATAGGCTTTTTTAGCCGCCAAAATAATATCTTCGTCTGTTGCACCCCCACATCCCATTCCAATGTTATCCCTTATACTTCTCTTGAATAAATAACTATCTTGAAAAACAAAACCAACTAGACTCATTAACTGATTCGGTTCTATATTTCGTATATCTACTCCTCCTATCAAAATCTGTCCCTCATTCACATCATAGAATCTTGGTATCAAGTGGGCAATTGTAGTTTTTCCACTCCCAGATGCCCCTACAACAGCTGTTATTTTATTACTTTTCGCAGTGAAATTCACATTATCTAATGCTTGTGTTTCCTTAGCTTTGTCATAGCAAAAAGTAACGTTTTTAAATTCAACATCATAGGATTTTATAACTTCTTTTGAAGCAGAAAGAGACTTTACTTTTGGCTCTTGAAGTATCATATCCATATTTTGAATTCCATATTGAATTTGATAGGTTTTCGAAATCAAATGAACAACTTTTAGCATTGTTATTGTAATTGACGGTGCAACCACTATATAAAACACGGTTTTTGATATAAATGCATAGTAATTATTTGTACTACGTCCAACACATATTATAATAGGCAAAATAAAAATATAGATATTATGAACCAAAACTGTATATGTGGACATTGTCTTTTCTAGTTTTAAAGTGTATTTAATAGCCGACTCAGTATACTTTTTTATTACATTATAAAATTTTTCAAATGTTGCCAATGTGGTGTTAAATAATTTCAATACAGAAATTCCTCTTACATATTCAACGGCTAAATTATTCATTTCCCCATTTGCCTTGAAAACCTCTTGCATATGAATTTTAGCCGAATCTGTTTTAAATGATAATCCTAGTATATAAACTGCAAGCCCAATAATAGCTAAGCAGACTGCGCCATATCGCCAATCAACTAAAATAAGAATAACAAGGGTTATTAAACAAGATGTAACTGTATATACTAAATCTGGAAATTGATGAGCCAAAAAATCTTCTGTATTACCTATATCTTCATCTATTATTTTTCTAATATTTCCACTACCCATTTTTATACCAAATCCAATAGGCAATTCCGTAAAATGTCTTAACACGTCTTTTTTCAACTTATAAATAGTTTCAAATGCAGCCCTATGCAACAGGCACAAAGCCACAAAATATGCGAGTATATTTATTGCACTTCCAATAATAAGTACCCATGCTAATTTAAAGATTTGATCAGTATTTAATTCTACTGTCTTGGCAAATGATGCTAATATCTCAGAGGCTATATAATAAATTGAGATATAAGGCAAAAAGGAAGCTAATGCTGAAATAACAAGAAAAACGACCGCTAATATTACTATCCCCCTCTTTGTTGTTGCTATTTGTACTAACCTTTTTAATCCAGATTTATTTTTTACCCTATCCATCATACCTTCCATCCTTCCGAAATCTTCATTTGGCAATACATATCTTCGTACCAACCCTCATTTTTAATTAAGCTATCATGATTACCATACTCAAGAATCTTACCAGCCTTTAGAACTATAATCTTATGGGCATCACGTATTGAATTTAACCTATGTGCAATCACAATAACCGTCCTATTCTGGGTTAGTTTTGTTATAGCCTGTTTAATCTCTATTTCATTATCTGCATCCAATGATGCAGTTGCTTCATCTAATAGAACAATGGGGGCATCCTTCAATAATGCCCTTGCGATAGAAATTCTTTGTCTTTCCCCCGCAGAAAGTGTAAATCCCCCTTCTCCCACCATTGTGTTGTAGCCTTTTTCCATTTTCATTATAAATTCATGACAATTGGCTACCTTAGCAGCTTGTATCACTTCTTTATCCGTTGCATCTAAATTTCCAATTCGTATATTTTCATATACAGTATCTTGCAAAAGATAGACATCTTGAAAAACCATACTAATGTTTTTTAGTAGTTCATTAGGGTTAATATTACTAATATTATTATTTCCAATGATTACCGATCCTTCTTGTGGATCCCAAAATCTAGCAATCAAATTTGTTATAGTGGTTTTCCCACTCCCAGAGGGACCAACTAAAGCAGTTGTTTCTCCCATTTTTGCAACAAAACTAATGTTTTGCAAAACAGAAATATTCTCTTCATAGGAAAAAGTAACATTTTTAAACTCTATATCATATGAAGGGATATTCACTTCTTTCTTCAAGTAAGGCATTTCTTCCTGATTCTCAACTGCTATCAAATTTTCACTTGCCAAAGTCAAGTATCTAAATAAAACAAATTTAGGCAACCCTACTTTTAATATGTTTGAGAGCCCAAGATTTAGCATAATAAACGAGATAAATGAAACAACACTAATCTCTTCTTTAGATAACATTTGAACTCCCAAGATTAAAAACAAGGGAAATGATAGATCAATTAAAATACGAGAAATAAAAATATTTGGAGTTAAGGAAAACTCCGTTTTAATATTACTCTTTTTTAATTCTGAAAGTGCATTTCTTAATCGTTTAAAATTTGCTCCTACAACACCAAAAGACTTAAACACCTGAATACCTTCTATATATTCAACAACCCTAGAAACCAAGCCTTCCACTGCAATTTTATTCTTTTTACCTTCTTGTACAATTTTCTTCATTCCTAATATGACGATGGCAATGGCAATTACCATTAATACTAGTTGATAAATTGCTAAGTAAGGACATATAACAAATGAAAAAACTATCAAAATAACTCCTAGTAATATTATTTTCAAAATATCAGAAACTTGATGAGTTAAGATGACTTCTAAATCATGTAACTCTGTTGTAAGGGTACCAATTAGGTAACCACTACTTTTTTGATTAAAATATCCTAAATTAATTTTTTGCATGTGTTCACCTATCTTTAAACGTAAATCCTTTATAGATAAGCAACCAATTTTTTGGAGTTGAAATATATTTTTCTGCAAAAATATCTTTCTAATTATAAAACAAAGTAGTAATACACAAGTGTAAATAGATATTTGCAAAACAGATAATTCATTTCCAATAGATTGCACCATGCAATACATCATGATCATAAGAGGAATTGCACCTATAAAAATATCGAAGATGGATAAACAAACTATTTTTCTATACTCTATGTAATAATTACCAAGTAATTTTTTTAGATTTTTTAACAAAATCCATCCTCCTTTCTATAACTTTTCCACATTTTTGTGTATATTCCATTCTTGCTCATTAGTATTTTATGAGTTCCTTGTTCTACTATATTTCCTTCTTCTAGAACTATAATCTGATCTGCATGCTGAATTGTATTAAGGCGATGGGCAATAATAATCGCCGTCTTATTTTTAAGTAGCTGATCTAATGCTAATTGGATCTTTCTCTCATTTTCTAAATCTGCATAAGCTGTAGCCTCATCTAAAACAACAATCCGTGATTCTTTTAGAATACAGCGTGCTATGGATATTCTCTGTGCTTGCCCCATGCTGAGTTTTACCCCACTGTGAGCTATTTTTGTATAATATCCATTTGGTAAAGATGAAATAAAATCATGAATTTGTGCTTTCTTTGATGCTTCAATAATCTCTTCTTCTGTTTTATCCATTCCCATCCTTATATTTTCGTAAAGAGTATCTTTAATTAAATAAACTTCTTGAAAAACATAGGCAATATTCTTCATGAGACATTCCGTAGATAATTCTTTAATGTTAATTCCCCCGATAGAAATAATTCCTTTCTGAATATCCCAAAATCTACCAACAAGCTGTGTGATTGTAGTTTTTCCTGAACCCGAAGCACCAACTAAAGCAATGGTCGAATTATTTCCCACCCTAAAGCTAACCTTATGAAGAATTTCAGTGCTTTCATATGAAAAGCTCACGTTATTAAATGTAATATCATGACTTATATTTTCTTCCAACTCTACATTCCCATCCTGTTGAATAGGAGTTTCAATAATTTTTCTTATATTACCTACTCCTGCAAGTAATATGTTTAATTCTTGGGATAGACTTAATAAAGACTTAAAGGATTCAAACAAAAATATACTTAAAATCATAATTAGTAAAAATGCCGGGAATTTAATATGACCTCTAATCAACATGTATCCTCCAATAGGAACAGAAAATAGTGTACCTGATTCTAGTAAAAGCATATAATTAACATAAAAAGGAACTGACTCCTTAGTGGTTTTAATCCAAAAATCAGAGTGTTCTTCTACGGAATCCCTAAATTGTTTAAAAGAAACCGAGGAAATGTTAAATGCTTTAAACACTTTCATTCCTTTTACGTATTGAATAATAGCAGTATTCATTTTTCTTTGGAAATGATTATATGTCACCATATTTTTACTATAGTGTTTAAATGCTTGTTTTTGAGCAACCAATGCTAAAGCTACTGGAATGATCATAATAATCCCAAGAACTAGGTTAAAGTGAATCATGATAGCTAGAATAAAAATTGGTGAAATCATGGCTGTTACGAGGTCTGGAAGTTGGTGAGCTAAAAATAATTCTAGTTTTTCCACGTCTTCGTTTATAGTTTTTTTGATTTCTCCTATAGTATTCTTATTGAAAAAACCCATATTAAGTTTAGGAAGATGATTACATACTCTAATCCTTATTTCATAAAGAATATTGAAAGCTGCAATATGGGATAACATTCCCGACAAAATCCCAGCTACAATATTAATCCCTACAAAAATTACAATGTACTTACTAATAGCCCAAAGGTCTTTATATTGAATTTTGGTATCTGTGAGTACAATAATAACCTTAAATAGCATAAAATAAATAAGAGTACCAAAAATGGAGCCAATTACACTAAGTACAATGCTCCCAATTAGCAATCTTTTTTTATCTCCCGCCAATTTAAGTAA